>CAUZFJ010000185.1:0-3412 GCA_963579105.1 Candidatus Thalassarchaeaceae archaeon | reverse complement strand
GTCAGAAATAGACGAAGTAGTTGGCGAAACTTTAGCACCTTTCAGTAGAGAAGGCGGCGAGAACCCTGCAAAGGTGGTGAATGAATTACGCAAAATGATGCAGAAAAAAGTTGGTATAATCCGCACTAAGGATTTACTCACTGAAGCATTAGATGACCTCAATGAATTTGCCGCACGCGGAAATACGACTTCTCCTGGTGGTAGTAGAATCTACAACCCTGGTTGGCATCAAGCACTGGAAATCAATGCCATGGTTGACATTAGCCGGATGTGTGCCATGGCCGCACTGGCTAGGGAAGAGAGTAGAGGAGGACACACCCGCGAAGATTTCCCAACCCCCGACCACAGTAATTGGGGTAAAATAAACAGTGTAATCATGATGGATGAGAAAGGTGAAATGGTTCTAGAACACAGAACTTATCCCTCAATACGCGATGATTTGAAAGATTTACTCGATGCATCAGACTTACATGAGGAGGAAGAGTAAGATGAGCAAAGATGTCACCTTCAGAGTTTTCAGGGGTGAACCAGATGAGGATGGCGACCCTTCTGGTGAGATGGTTGATTATACCGTCGAGATGGATGAAGGCATGGTGGTACTAGACGTCATCCACCAGATTCAAGCAGAGCATGCCCCAGACCTATCGTGTCGTTGGAATTGTAAGGCTGGCAAATGTGGTTCCTGTTCTGCTGAAGTAAATGGCAAGCCGCGTTTGATGTGTATGACGAGAATGTCAGATATTGAGGAAGAGACACCTGCTGGCCAACCGGTATTGGTTAAACCAATGCAAGCATTTCCACTGACCAAAGATTTAGTGGCTGATGTTTCTTGGACTTATGAGTTGAATAAGAAAATCACTCCAATCGCGGGACCAGCAGAGTTTGACTGGAAATTCCAGCAAAATGAAGCAGACCGAGTTCAAGAATTTAGGGCTTGCATCGAGTGCATGCTTTGCATTGACACCTGCCACGTTTTACGTGAGCACAAATTGTTTGACGAATTTGCTGGGCCACGATTCTTCGTCCGATTAGCCAACTTGGAGATGCATCCATTAGATACTGAGGACAGGTTAGCAGCAATCAAAGATGAATATGGTATTGGATATTGTAACATCACTCGCTGCTGTACTGATGTATGTCCTGCTGGAATTAATATCACAGATAATGCGATTATCCCACTGAAGGAGAGAATTGTCACCGAATATTATGATCCCCTCGCGTGGGTTGCCAAGAAAGTCGGCTTAAGAAAGTGATTTTTAAAAAAAAATGGCCCGCCTGAGAAGGGATTCACACCCCCTCTCAAACGGGCTGTTCGCATTACTTGTGTAGTTCATCAAGTGATTTGACTTCAATCAGAGATGGTCCACGCGTATCTTCTTAACATTGGCCTTCCAGACCTTGTCAGGTAGCCACGCTGGGCCGTTTGCGGGTTTTGCAACCTGCTCTCTCCATCCCTTGAATACGTGAACGCGGCCTCCACCGCCACGCTCACGCAAGTGGATGTCTGTCTCTCCGCGACTAGCTGCTTTCAGGGCTGCGCCCCTTGGCTGCTTGCTCGCGAACACTTGGCTCGTATCATTTGCCCCTTCCATCAGGACGAAATATTTCTTACTCATTTCAATTACCTCTGTGGCGCTAACCCCTACTCGTTGATTATTTAAGCATTGCCCCGTCTAAACGTAGTACTGCGCTACATTGGGGGTTACGTACCCCATTGCGAATGGCAATACTTGCGTAGGCTAGAGGTCCATCGTTTACGGATTTCCGACGTGTTAATAGAATCTGGGATTAAATAATAACATTGTAATGATTTTCGGGAAACAACTTTCTCAATTTTCACAAATCAGGAATTCAAACTATGAAACAACCTATCTTCGAAGCAAGAATTAAGGTTAAAAAAAATAGATCAAGATGCTGGTTTGATTCGTCAAAGTTCAGCACCAGCAAGGGTCTTAGTATCAATTACCCCCGAGATTGAACGGATGTTTTCAACCACCGCAGCAGCAATGCTACTCATTGAATCTGCAGTCATTTTGACCAAGAGGTCATAATCTCCGAACAATAAAGTTGCATCCTCAACCATATCTAATGCTTTGATAGCATCATATACTTCCAATTCTGAGCCTGGTTTTACATTGATGAGCACGTATCCAACTGCCATGGAACCACCGAGAATGGCCGAGCATTCAATCCTTTTGCTCATCAGGGGCACTAAATAGTGGATTTTCATCAACCAAATCAAGTTCTGAATCATCTTCCTCTATCGTTTCAGAATGGAGAACTTCTTCAACTCCTGTTAATTTATTTTCTGATTCAGAGACATCACTTAGGGATTCCATAGCCATTTCAGCGATAGCGATATTTTGTTCACCCTCGGCCCGAGAATCAGCAGGTGCAGCCCATCCAACAATTTCTTCGTCACTTAATTCAGCTTCGTCAATTTCTGCGTCTGGAGGGCGCAACCACATTCCTAAGAGAGTAATACCAAGAATTGAAATTATTAGTAGAGAAAGTCCCACTCCCATAACCAAATTAATATTTGATTCAGGTGATTCAGAACTTTGGTTCAAAATATCACCCTGCCCCGTTTCGTTGTCTATTATCTGTACGGGGATGATACCTTGTCTTGTATGAGCGACTTGATGCCCTTGCGCATCCGTACAGCCGATAGTTGATGCAAATGGTGCTCCGCCAGTAGGTGGCATCCAGCGAGCGGAGAACGCACCGCTATCAGATAGTGGACCTTCTGCTTCCATTACTGTTGTACCATTGGTGTCGATGATGATGAAGGTGCAAACAGTTTCTAGATGCCCGTCAGAATCATGAACAATGGCTTCAAGTTGTCCAAACTCACCCTCGGTTACCTCTCCAGATTGGTTTACGATTTGAGGAAGACCATACTCAATTTCAACTGTAAATTCCCCAACCGCACTCAAGCCATCAATATCTATTGCAATAATCTGTAAGGTTGCACCTCCGGCTGTAAAACTGTTATCTGCTAAAATGATGAATCCCCAATGATAGTCTGCTGAATCTGGGAATTGACAATCATCCCAGTCCCACTTACTCGATTGCATCGGTTTGATGTTACCTGATTGAGCGAGGTTGACTGATGCTCCTTCAATCAGCCGGTTAGGATCTATCATTACCCAGCCACGAGCTTCTTCGCCACGTGTTAGAGGTAATTCTTCACCTTCGCAGAAGCCAATATCATAAACAAGAGGGGGTTGTAGATGCATAGTCCAATTCATTACAACAATTTGACTTTCACCATTTGGTGCAATGTCGGTAATTTCCAATGTGATAATTAGTTCACCAAATACTAATCCCGCCTCTGGTGGAGGTAAAGTTACAGAGGAGTTTTGACGCATCATTTCTGCTGCATAAATTTCACCTTGTAGAGTATATTCTG
>CAUZFJ010000184.1:0-3425 GCA_963579105.1 Candidatus Thalassarchaeaceae archaeon | reverse complement strand
CCATCAAGCAGCATTACCCCTAAGACTACTGTATGCATTATTCGGCGCAGGTGCTTTTCAAAATTCTATTCTAGAATGGTGCAGTGATCATCGCCAACACCACAAAGAAACCGACCTAGAAGGTGACCCGTATAATGCAAAACGAGGTTTTTGGTGGAGCCATTTCTTCTGGATATTAGTAGATGAACAAGATGGCGAAGTTGACCATTCCAATGTTAGGGATTTACAAAAAGATTGGGTTATAAGATTACAACATCGGTTCATTTTTCCTATCGGTTTCTTAGTTGGTATGGTTGCCCCAGCAGCAGTGGGTTACGCTATTGGCGGAATTCCAACCGCTATTGGTGGATTTATTTGGGGTGGATTAGTACGCACAGTTTTTGTACACCACGGCACATTCTTGATAAATTCTGCAGCACATGTGTGGGGGAAACAATCCTATACTACAAGCAATAGTAGCAAGGATTCTCTCTGGCTTGCTTTTTTCACATTTGGAGAGGGCTACCATAATTTTCATCATGCGTTTCAAGCGGATTATCGGAATGGAATTAGATGGTGGCATTGGGATCCGTCAAAGTGGTGGATTAAGGCTTGGTCTCTAATTAATTTTAATTCTAACCTCAAAAAAACACCGGAATCGTCAATTGAAACTGCAAAAATGAGGACCTCTTTTTCTAAAATTGCCATCGAATCAGAACCGAATCATGATACGAATGAGATGAATTTGTTTGAATTACGCAGTAGAGAATATATTACGGCAATGCGTGACACTTTGAGATATCTAGATGAAAGGCGTGAACAATTACGTAAATCAAGTTCGAATGCCAGGCGCATCATAGTTGAGCAAATAGCACAAACAAAAGATAAAATTAACAGATTAAATACAGAATTTCAGACCCTTCTAGATGAAATGATGCAACCATCTTCTCTACTAACTTCATGAGTCGTTGGGAAGATAACTGGTGGAATGGTTGTCACACTCACTTAGTAACTTAGGTGGTGGCCTTTATGAACCGAGGTTAGGTCGGCGGCTTCACCGAAGGTGAAGACTGATGGGACGAAAGGAAGACAACATCGCAAAAGCAACAGAAGTGATGCACGATAGGGATCGAATTCGGAACCTCTGCATTGCTGCACATATTGACCACGGTAAAACTACTCTATCTGACAATTTGATTGCTGGTGCAGGTATGATGAGTGAGGACTTAGCAGGAAAAAGTAGAGTCCTTGATTTCGATGAACAAGAAGCAGCTAGAGGAATTACCATTAATGCTGCTTCCGCTTCCATGGTTCACTCTATTGAAGGCACAGATTATCTCATCAACCTGATTGATACACCTGGTCACGTTGACTTCGGTGGTGACGTTACAAGGGCAATGCGTGCAGTTGATGGTTGTTTTATCCTAACTTGCGCGGTTGAGGGTGCAATGCCACAAACTGAAACTGTTGTGCGTCAAGCGCTAAAAGAAAAGGTGAAACCAGTTCTGTTTATCAATAAAGTAGACCGACTCATTAACGAATTACAAGTTACACCTGAAGATATGCAAGAACGATTCATGGAACAAATTACCAAGGTGAACCAATTAATTCGTCAATTTGCTCCCGATGAATATAAGAAATCTTGGCAAGTTAGTGTTGCAGATGGCACTGTTGCTTTCGGTTCTGCTTACCATAATTGGGGAATTACAGTCCCATATATGCAAAAATCTGGTATTTCTTTCAAAGATATCTTTGATTATTGTAATAATGAAGAACAAAAAGAATTAGCCAAAAGAGCCCCTGTACATGAGGTTCTGTTAGATATGGCAGTTTCTCAACTTCCTAGCCCAGTAATCGCCCAACCATACCGAATTCCGAATATATGGAATGGTGATCCTGAATCTGAATTGGGTAAAGCAATGATTAACTGTGATCCAAATGGACCACTTGCACTTATGATTACCAAGATTTGGATGGACCCCCATGCTGGAGAAGTCGCTGTGGGTCGCCTCTACTCTGGCACGATTACTCACGGTGAGAGTTTGTGGGCTATTGGTGGAAGTAAAGCCGAAAGAGTTCAACAAGTCAGTATGATGGTTGGAAGTGATCGCATCTCAATTCCAAATATTGTAGCAGGAAATATCGCTGCACTTACTGGTATACGTTCAGCTGCCGCTGGGGTAACTGTTGCACGCGATAAAGATATTATTCCTTTTGAGGCAATCCGGCATTACTCAGAACCAGTTGTTACTGTGGCTGTTGAACCTAAATCTATGAAAGATTTACCAAAATTCATTGATGCTTTGCGTTCCCTCGCAAAAGCAGATGCTTCATTGCAAGTTACCACTAATGCAGAAACAGGTGAAGCACTACTTGCAGGAATGGGTGAACTTCACCTTGAGATTACCACCTATAGAATAGAGGAAGAACAAGGAATCAAAGTCTCTGTCTCAGAACCAATTGTTGTTTATCGCGAGACAACATCAGGCAATAATCATGGCCGACCGTTTGAAGGAAAATCCCCAAACCGGCACAACAGATTCTACATTGAAGTTGAACAACTTCCAGAACAGGTTGTAGACGCACTTCGTCAAGGTGAGATTGGTTCGGGCACTATTCGACCTAATGATGCTAAAGAATTGGGTAGGAATTTTGCTGAATACGGCATGGATAAAGATATGATGCGTAAGACCTATGCAATCAACGGAACTAATGTATTAGTTAATGACACAAAAGGTATCCAATATCTTCACGAAACTAAGGAATTACTAATTGAGGCGTTCAATGAAGTGTGTAAGAAAGGCCCAATCGCAGAAGAGCCACTGATGAGCGTGATGGTCAAACTCAAAGATGCTAAACTTCACGAAGATGCCATCCACCGTGGACCGGCTCAAACAATTCCAGCAATGAGGAATGCCATCAAAGGTGCTTTAGTTAGAGCTAACACAGCACTGATGGAGCCAATGCAAAAGATGCATGTGTCGGTACCAAATGATTGGTTGGGTGGTGTCACAAGAGAAATCACACAACGTCGTGGTGAAATTGAGGATATGCCATCAGATGGTGAAATCACCACTGTTATCGGCAAAGTTCCAGTCGCCGAAACTTTTGGATTTTCCAATGATATTCGTGCCGCTAGTCAAGGCAGGGCTGTATGGAATACTGAAAATTGTGGGTTTGAAGAATTACCAAGGTCATTGCTCGAGAAAGTAGTAGGTGAAATTCGCCAACGAAAGGGCATGAAACCAGAAATACCAGGTGAAACTTACTACTCAGATTGAGTGATTTCTTAATTAGTATTTTACAATCTTAGGATTGTTAACAATTTAAGATATTCTAATGAGTTGCCAGTCAGTTAATTGTCTAAGTATTAACAATGCAGGCGAATCTGTTAGTTTGTCTAGACAACTGTGAGCCTGTTGGTGAAAGCCCATTGCTTTATTTTT
>CAUZFJ010000183.1:0-3440 GCA_963579105.1 Candidatus Thalassarchaeaceae archaeon | reverse complement strand
TGCCTGCCAACTTGCAGTAAATTGTAAAGCGCCTACTTCTGCACCAGAACCTACTGCTGAGAATGTGAAAGTACGCTCTTCTCCTCCAGGAATACCCAAGCCCAACATAGGCGTCAATGAGTTACCATCAAATGTAGCTGATAAATCACCTATCACGGATATTGAACCGGTATTTGTTACTGTTACATCAAAATCCACAAGTTCACCTGATAGGATTGAATCAGTAGATGCTGCTGCGTAAGGTGACACTACAACATTAGGTTCGGGATGGATTGTGATTTGCGCATCAAGTTCGTCGTTAAACTGTATTGATTGAGGCACTTGTCTACTTGGGTCAATGCGGACTCTCAAAGTATGAACACCTGGCTCAAGTGCTGGCATTTGGACTATATTCAACTCTTGTTCCCATCCTTGCAGTGTGCCACTATCAGTAAAAGTCAAATCAAACGAAATAACGCTAGTTTCCGCAGCACCATCTATCAGATAGATCCCTATTGTTATGGTGCTATCTCCGCTTCCACCCATTCGAAGAATATCACCACTAAGTGTCCATGGTCCACTGAGTGTCCCAAGACTTGATGTTACAGTAATCTCGGGATTCGGTTGCACGTGGTGGAGATAATCAGGACTAGAAATGACTGTGAATTGTGCAGGAGTGGCAGCATTATTACTGGTGTCTGATTCACTAATTCCATCATTCGCTGAGTTTGCTATTGCACTAATCTGATGATTCCCAGCAGCAGGAGCGTTGAATGTAGTTTGGATAGTTGTTGAGATGCCAACAAGCAATGGCGGTATCTCAAGTTCGCTCAGAGGACCACCATCAAGTTGAATCAACAGATGCGATGATGGTGCGTCAAGATTCCCTTGATTAGTAACATCAATTGAGAGATTTACAATATCGCCTTGATGCAAATCCGCTAACGGGGTGAGGAAAATGTTACTGGCAATCAAATCAATTTTCCCAGAAACTTCAAACTGCTTAGATACTGAATTAGTTGAGCCACTATGCGTGACTACAAGAACAACTGTATGGGTGCCAAAAGGAACATCTGACCAAGTGCCTGTGACTTGAACAAAACCATCACCGGAGATGCCCACTGTCTCAGTATGGAATGCAGTATTCCCAATACTGTCAGGATGTAGAGCAACGTCAACGTTCGTGATGCTTGTAGAAATATCATTTGTTAGGGTCGCTGTTACTTCGATATCATCGCCTTCGCCTAGAGATGATGGTGAGATGGCAAGACTGTCAACGCTGAAATTAACGTCCCCCGCACTAACAGCACCAATGACCGGCACCACCAATAGGAGTAGTAAAAATCCAGAAGTGGTGATGGCTGAAACCCGCCCCATGTACATACGAGACCACATACTGCACTTCAACCCTGCCGATTGGTGCCGCTAAGCAGCATTGGCCACATCAAGGTATTCTACAAGTAGAATACAAAGGAAGGGTTGAAGGCAAAGGTGAGTTGTCCTAAAGTTGGTGACCATGCGACACACAGCCATGATTGTTGCAATTGCTGCAACCTTGATGCTCACCTTACTTCCTATTGTTGAAGTCACGGCAAAGGGTGCCAAGGTAAATCCACCAACATTTGGAACGGGGCCCACGCAGGACGAAGTTGTTGCGGGCAGTGTGACAATATTTGTTTCTACAACAACTGGTTTAGATGCCGCTAGTCTCGAAATATTTGATGGCTCTGTTTGGTCAGATGTGACAAATATCACTTCTGCATCTTCTTGGTTGTACAACTGGGATTCATCTTCTGTTAGTGATGGAAATTACCAATTCCGACTTGAAGGATGGGCTAGCAGTGCATCTACTGGTGTAACAAATGGAGCAAATTTTGTAGTGGATAACACGGTTCCGAGTAATCTTGCATTCGTAACTGAAAGCCCAGATTATGGTACTGGTTTGTCCATATCCAACCGGGCTTGGTATGCTACCCCTAGTTCTGGAACACTCTCTTTCACATGGAATGCGACCGACGCAAACCTTGACCATGCCACTCTCACAACCGTCCCCGGCCCAGGCTCACCCTCCAATGATGGCCCCGGTTTTCTGGCTCACCGATGGGACTGGTCAACTGGAAGTTTCCCTTCACAAGGAACTTGGGACCCCGTCTTAACGGTCTATGATGAGGCTGGACTGACTACAACTGAAACCCGATATATCGGCATTGATATGGTTGGCCCAACTGTTGGAACACCGACGTTATCGATTAATAGCGATTGGAACAATGCGCAAAATCTTGTGTTTTCTAACTTGTTCAATGGCGCTTCAGATAGTAGCGGCAGTGGAATCGCTGGATACGAAGTTAGAGATTCCGCTGACGCGACTTGGAACTCTGTCGGAATTGGAGGCTCAGGAACATTGAGCCTACAAGAAGGGGTACGGGCAATACAATTCCGAGCTGTGGACAATGTTGGTAACCGTGGTGACATTAGCAATTATACTGTTAAAATTGACCACGTTGCACCAGTTGCTGGAGGATGGTTGGTGCCTGAACTAACCACTGGCCAGTCAGGAGCAGTTGGCATCACAGTTCAAGCAAGTGATGCCTTGGCTGGAATTGACTCTACTCTAAGCAAAATCCAATATGGATTTGACTCAGATGGGGTCGGGCAAACACCAGATATCACTGGCTCTTGGATAGATGTGGGATACGGGCTATCAAGTATCCTTTCATCATCAATTGACTGGTCAACCAAACAAGGACAATTCCTCTCTTTACGGGTAGTTCTAATAGATAATGCCAGTAATTCAGGTAACTCTGTCACTCAACATTTCATGGTTTTCCCAAGTCTTGACTTGTCATGGAATAGCGCTTCTGTGGATCGATTAGTTGTACGGGCTGGAACTGAAGGACGGGTAAATGTGACATCCATGCTTGTTAGTAACGAGGCGTATGCTGGTAGTGTTGTGGTAAGATTGCAGACAGCGCCTGCAGACCGAAACAGCAATGTCGCTTGGACCACAATTGAGACTAGAACTTTACAACCAAATTCATTAGCAGATTTACAAGAACAGATGCTTTGGACGGTCACTATCTTGAACTCTGGTGAAATTGATATACGTTTAACAGCCGACTCTTCAGATTCCATCTCAGAGAGAGATGAAGCGAACAACGATGCCTACATGGTTGCCCAGGGAGCAAGCCAAAAAACCGTGGGTTCAGTGGCTTCATTTTCACCGAATTTGGTGATGATTATTATTGCCGGACTATACTTTGGAATGCGGGTATCTAGGCCTAAGCCAGAAAATGCTTGAGTTGAAGCATTTGTATATTTTCTGTGAAAATATTCACTCTTCTGCATATTGAATCGTTTCATCATCTGCAAGTTCCATCATCTCATTTACTGCTTCTTCATCCTGTGGATCTACTTGGGCATTTTTGTAACGACGTTCACGACTTCTTGCATCTGCCAAGCCG
>CAUZFJ010000182.1:0-3463 GCA_963579105.1 Candidatus Thalassarchaeaceae archaeon | reverse complement strand
ATCGGGGGGACCTGACACAGATGCTTCAGAAGCGATGCTTGCTAGTAAGTCAGGTAACGTTTCATCAGTAATTCCAAGTGCTGAAAGTTGAAGTTCACCTTTGATGAGCCGAGCGGGATAACCAGTAATATCAGATATGCGGCTTGCAAGGTAACCCGCTTTGTCAGCAACCTGTTTGACGACATGATGTCCACTCTCAGTCGCTCTTGTTTGATGTTGATTATTCTCTGATGTTGTTGGCAATTGACCTCCTGAAGATCCATCCGGTAGTGGTCGAGCGCGAATTCGTAATTCTTCCATCTCTTCACTAGTAGGAGCATCACTAACAATTCCACTTTGCTGCCACACCTCCAAAGGTCCAGCCCTGAACCCTTCGGTGAGCCGGTTTGAATCAACCGAGTGCATTGATGGTATTCGTCCTGAAAGAGCACATACTGCTAGAGATGAAAGAAATGATGCCACACCTCCAACCTTAGGGTGGTTTGTGTTGGTTACAACCTTTGATTGTTCATCAAGAATCTGCTCTGTAAAAAGGGCCAATGCCCGCTTTGGCCCTACCTCAATGAATAGGCGGCCACCTCGGCTATACATCTCTTGAATCTGCCCAGTCCATTCTACTGCAGACGACATCTGTGGCGCCAATTGACGTAGGATTGCATCTTGAACGGTTTGTCCATCCTCAAGACTTTCTGGATAGAATTTACCATCATAGTTAGCGGTAATAGGTATTGAAGGCAATGACAAATCCAAACCTTCTAGAAAGCGACGAAGTGGTTTGTTGGCGGGTGCAACAATACGCGAGTGGAATGCGTGACTCGTCTGAAGAGTAACGCATGGAATGTTCAATTCACCAAACCGGTGAATTGCGTCTTGCATCGGTTCTGTCTCCCCGGCTATTACAGCCATCAACGGAGAATTCTTGTTGGCAGCAATAATGTAACCATCAACGGAATCAATCACCTCTTGTATTTTCTCAAGTGGCGCAGAGACACTTGCCATCAATCCCTTATCATTTACTTCAACGCTACCCATTTCAGTGCCACGAGCGGCGGCGGCACGCAGTGCGTCGTGGAATTTCATTATTCCAGAGACCATCAGTGCCGCGTATTCACCTAAACTATGGCCAGCGACCATGTCGGGATTTATCCCATGCTCACTCAGCAATCTGTAAATTGCTAAATCAGCCGTCAACATTGCTGGTTGAGTGAATTCTGTTTGTTTCAATTTCTCTTCAGCAACTTTTGCCTGCTCTGCAGTGAGGTTATCGCGCAGAACAAACTCAGAAAGTTTCTCACCTGCAAGAATTTCAGCCATGGTTGAATCGGCTTCATCCCACGTTTCACCAATCACCTCAAACCTCTTTGAAAGGTCTAGCGTCATGCCAACATATTGACTACCTTGGCCTGGGAACATCTGTACCAATTTTGCGTCGGCTGGCAAAGCTTTCTCCTCGGTAATGAAAACCATCTGTTTTGCTAGAAATGTCCATTTAGAGGGGTCTGAGATATTGTCACTGAGTAAATCCATTCTCTTAGCTAATTGCCCCCAATTAGTCGCGACGATTCCACAGCGAGCGCCTTGTGGCTCAAAATCAGATGACAATTCCGAAAGGACTGCTGAAAGTCTGCGTCCTGCTGGGTCATCATCGAAATTTGAAATTGATGATGAAAAGAGAGTTGATTTAACACGTTCAATTTCTGAGGCTAAAGACTCAATGCCATCAGCATTCAGGAGCAGGATTCCGCCTTCAATTTCAAGTAATTCTTGATGGTTCATTGAGGGTGTTGTAGTTGAATCTAGAACGCTTGCAGCCGTTGGAACTTGTGACTGGGGTGGTGAACTTTTCGCCAATCTTCCAACTAGAGATTTGTGATGTTCTGGGTCATACTGCTCAAGTGCACAATGGAAATTTGTGCCTCCAAAACCAAACGCGGACACGCCTGCTCGTCTAGGTGCTTTAGAATGTGGAATGGGCCAATCAGAAGATATTGTAGGAACATAAAACGGGATTTCGTCCCAATTGACGGAAGTATTTGGTTGCTCAAACCCTGCGGATGGAGGTAAGGTTCTGTGATGAAGTGCTAGACTCGCTTTCAGTAACCCAGCCATTCCAGCAGCTGCTTTAAGGTGACCAATTTGACTTTTTACCGAGCCTACTGCAACAAAATCACCAGCGCCACGGTCTGCAAATACTCCAGCAAGTGTTGACAACTCTGTTGCGTCTCCAACCTTGGTGCTCGTTCCGTGAGCCTCAATCAATTCTACTGAGGACGGTGAATATCCGGCCTGCTGATATGCCCGTATAACTGCCTGCTTTTGACCCCTAGTTGATGGCGCTGTGATTCCTTTTCCTCTGCCATCGCTTGAGGAACCGATACCGCGGATGACACTGTAAATTGTATCGCCATCTGAAATGGCATCCTCCAATCGCTTGAGAACTACACAACCTGCGCCTTCCCCCATCACGAATCCATTGGCACGCACGTCAAACGGCCGTGAATGAAGTGGAGAGAGAGCACCGATAGCGCTGAATTTAGCATAAGTTCCTGGATCCATAGTTCGGTCACTTGCACCACATAGCATCAAATCCGTCTGGCCGGTTTGTAGCATCTGACAAGCCCCAACCAAAGCGGCAAAAGTAGAGGCACAAGCAGCGTCAGCACTGAAATTCGGGCCTTGTAAGTCTAGCAGATTGGCCACTCGCCCAGCAACTACGTTGGCTAGTTCTCCAGCCATCGTGTCTTCATCAATTCTCGGCGTACCATCTGTGATTGCTTCTTTGAATTCTTCGCTGCTAGTTTCTGGCATGCCGGCTTCAACTGCTTTGCGCGTAATTTGGTCTGCGTAAACACGCTTACTTGACAGCACTCGGTTTTCTCCGCCTAAGGCATTAGCAAATATCACTCCACAACGAGCCTTTGGGAGTTGTAAACGACTGTTTTCACCAATATAACCAGCATCCTCTAACGCTGCTGCTGAAACCTCAACCGCCCACAATTGAGTATCATCAATTTGAGAAAGCGTTCCTGGCGGCTGTTTCCAACGCCGCCAATCAAACTCAAAACCTTCAACAAAAGCGCCAATCTTTGAGTAAGTTTTGCCTTCTATGGCACTACCAGGTTCACCTTCAACCCAAAAATCGTCGGGGTCCCATCTATCAGCGGGTACTTCACGAATTGAAACTTTGGCATTCAACACATTATCCCAAAATGACTCAATATCTGGCGCGTCTGGCAAAAGAGCAGACTGCCCCACTATCGCAATCGGCGCGAATGGATGTTGGGGGACTTCGTCCAGTTTTTCGGTCATATTACCACCTCAATCCGAGATACTGTCCGGTACCATAATGCTAGAATATCCTGCATCAACGTGAATTATTTGTCCTGTGACACCTGAAGACAAAGGCGAGGCTAACCAAGTTGCACACCCTGCAACATCTTTCTGTGTGACATTTCGACGTAAT
>CAUZFJ010000181.1:0-3471 GCA_963579105.1 Candidatus Thalassarchaeaceae archaeon | reverse complement strand
TTGCAGTCTCTGACTTACTCATTGTCATTCCAGTATCGGGCTTGTCAGGCAATCCCTCTGCGATCTCAATTTTACCCCCCATCCTTGCCTTTTGACGTTCTTTGATAGTGTCTTGTAATTCACGGAGAGACTCTGCCTCATCCATTTGTTCTTGCAGGCCAACCGATTCTTCAGTTTCAATAACTCCAGAACTACTTGATGAGCGAACTGAATGAGCACTCGGGCGATTACCTTCCCTCATAACGCTCTCAACATCAAAGTCATCAAGTTCAATACTCGTTTTTTCACTGAACTTTTCAGCCTTGACAATATCAGCTTTTGCGGTTCTGATTTTCTTCTTTTCTCCGGTCTCTGACTTTACTCTGTGCATATCATGTTTGACTTCTTTCTTGACTGTCTTCGCAGCTAGCATTTGTGCCTCAGTCATCAACTCACGAGCGCTTAATTTTGCCCCTCGTCGAATCAATCCACTGGCTAAGAAAAAGAGTAATACAGCCCCGCCAATGGACGCAAGAAGAAATAGTGTGTAAACCCAACTACCGATAATTGGGACTGAATATGCGTTGTATGAATTTTCTTCATCAATCAAACCATGTTCACCAAGCGTCATTGATGTGACAACCATCGCACCCCTAAAACCATTAAATTCTACTCCAGCAGCATAAATGCGACATTGGCCATCATCAGAGACAAGTACATCTCTATGGCCAAAAGTGGAGTCATCAATTAACCAGCCTTCAAGTGATATTTTTTGATGCCAATCTAATCCTGCAAAACCTTCTAGAATATTTTCATCGGCTGGAACCAATCCAACAATTGCCCAGCCATCATGCGGAAATTTAGAGGGTGATGTAAAACCCGGAGGGATTGCCATAACTCCTGTAAATGGGGAATTCCATTGTTTGACATAATCAACTTTCCCGAGGGTTGGTGGGCTTACCTCATCATATTCTCCTAATTGGATAATCACTGCAGATGTACTTACCTTCTCACCCAAAGCAGTAGAGCCAGCATCTGGGAAATGCTTGGATTGATGTAACCAGCCTTCAATCCGGATTGGTTTGTCCGTTGACGCCGGTGCCGCAGAATAATCTCCATTACTATCACATCCAAGTAGATTAGCGACCTCATTTTCAATGTCATAATCCCCAGTATGGGTAGACATTGTAGCAGTACCCTCAGACTCGTTGACAGTGACTTCAATTCCGTCTGGTCCCCATGCTTGCATCTCTGGAGAAACACAGCCAGCAAGCACCATACTTGCCATTAGAAGAATTGCAAGACTAGCCTGCCGCCCTCTTGCCATGAGTTGGTGAGGAGTGGCGGAGTTGAAGACGGTTGCGAGCCCAAAAGGTGAGGCATCAGCGTAATAATGAGTTAGATATCAAGTCTAAACGAGGGCTTGAATATCCTCAAGGAACTCTTCAACATGCCAATCGGAGCCAACCCAAGCGACCCGCTTTTGCCCATTTCTATCAACGATGTAAGTTACAGTGCTATGTCCAACATCATACACTTCTTCAGCATCTACAGACTCATGTCCATCGTGAGTGCCTTGCCCGTCTCCTGAAATACAGGTTAGGTGGTTTTCACCATCCCATTCGTAACCATCATCACACATACAATGCGCATTATTTCCTTCACGCATTACCCATCCATGACCTGCACATTGTGCTGCTGTAGGTGTTGGTAGAGTGGATATATTTGCATTACTTGCAACCCACGCTATATGTTGTTGATGATGTGAAATATCGACGCCATCCATACCCACTTGGCTTTCTTCCCACGTTGAGTTTGTATCATTCCATAGGTAAAGGCTCCAATACCAAGAATAGTCTGAAGGTGCTTGATTACCAGAAATATTTTCCATAAAATGACCATATTGAGAATCAGGTGCTGTGAAATTGACGTTATTCATGTTGAAAGCCATAGTTGTCAAATTGTAACCAGTAGCATTTTCTGGGAGGTGTGTGTTGTTGACTTGGTATTCAGCAGTGCTATTGTCAGGCATCATTGTGATGACTGAATGCATCATTGATTCCCCGTCCATGCCATGGTCGCCATCCATGTCATGTTCACTCATGTTCATCTCGCCATTGATATGCATATCAATCATTGAAGAGTTGACCGCAACCCCCCAACTACTCCACATATCCTTGAGGAGTTCAAAATCGGTCGAGGTAAGGTGAGGCCAGTCGTAGCCGTTATCTGCCACATACTGGGATAGTACTTCGGGTGTGTCTCTAAGAGGGTCAATAGTAACCGAGAGATAGATGACATCTTCGCCATAGGAATCTCCCAATTCTCCTGCCATATAATTCATATTTGCTTCAATAATTGGGCAAACATCAGTGCAAGATGTGTATGTGAAAGCGACAACAACAACTTTGCCATCAAAATCGGAGAGTGAAACATCATTCCCATCCTGATCGGTTAATGTGAAATCAGGGGCGTCAACGGCAGGATTGTATTGATGACCATTGAAAGAAATAGCCTCCTCATTACCCCCCAAGCATCCGGCGAGTAATAACACCCCAACCATCAGTAGGACAAACACTCTGCGCATAGTGTTGCGGCTGATTTTTTTGATATTAATTTATTCCACCAAAGCATTACGCATTATCATCAATTCATTTTGAAAATAATCTTACTTACTGCCCTTTAGGTTCAAGAATGAGAAGCGGGTCGGGCGCTTTGCTGCGAACGTCGCATAGCCTGGTATCGCGCCGGATTTGAAATCCGGTGACCTCGTGTCACGGGAGTTCAAATCTCTCCGTTCGCGCCTAAATACAACATAAAAGAGCGCTAACGTTTGAACTCCCAATCATTTTGACAAGTATGGTTCAGGATTGTCAACGTATTCAGCAAATGCTTTTTCAGAACCAACTTGTTCTTTCAATGCCCAGTACAACCAACACGAGTCTTCGTGTGGTTGCTTACCAGAATCTGCACCATGCTGGTAGTGAATCGGGTGAAGCGGGACTAGTCAAGGCGATCACGGCTATCATAATTCCAATGAAGAAGACTGGGAAAAGCGCAGTCATTGTCAAAATGTTACTGTCCTCTTCCATTCTAAGGTGCATGAATATGAAAGCGATACCAAGAAATTTGACAACCCCAATTGATACAAGCACAAAAATAATCATTTCAGATGTTATCATTTCTTGAACAGATGCAGCAACAGCTCCAACTTCAATTACAGTTAGAATCATCAGCATTGCGAAATTCATGTTGTAAGCGTCTTTTCCAAATATTGTATGACTCATTTCAATTCCTCCTTAATACAGATAAAATGCTGGGAAAACCAACACCCAAACCAAATCCACGAAATGCCAATACAGACCGAAGTACTCAATCGATACTGCGTTACTTGGTGAGTACCCACCCTTGTGTGCTTTGAAGGTCATGTAACTTAGCCCAACCATCCCACCGAAAACGTGAGCACCGTGGGTACCTGTTGCGACATAGAAG
>CAUZFJ010000180.1:0-3477 GCA_963579105.1 Candidatus Thalassarchaeaceae archaeon | reverse complement strand
AAAACCACTGTTATTGAATGGCTGAAAGCACATGGCTTTGGCGTAAATTCCTGTTCTGACTCAATACGCCAATGGCTGCGCTCAAACGGCCGCGAGATTAACCGTGACAACCTAATTGATGGAGGAAGAAAACTCAGAGCAATGGGTGGGCCTGGAATTTTAGCCGAAATGTTACTTGACAGAATTGGCGAATCTGGCAATCACGCGGTTGACAGCATTAGGACTCCGGCAGAAGTTGAATCGCTTCGAAAGCGTGATGATTTCATCCTCCTTGAAATACGCACCTCTAGAGAAGTCCGGTGGGAGCGTTTAGTTGCCCGTGGTCGCACAGGAGATGCTGAAAATTTTGAACAATTTGTTGAGCAGGAAGAATCTGAATTAGTCGCCCATGATGAAAGTGGTCAAGCCTTAATCGCTACTGCAGAAATGGCTGATGTTGTAATTCATAACAATGGCGATGTAGATGATTTGCATGGCCAACTCCAAGCACTGATTGTTTCATTTTCTGAATGAAGCAACTTAGGTCAAATCGCCACGAGGGTCCTTCGGTCCTTCGGTCATTTGCACAACCACCCCATGAGAAATGAGATAATCCACCCCATTCACTCCACCAAAACCACCATCAACGACAATTACTCTAGTAACTCCAGCATGGTGAATCAACTTTGCACACATCATACATGGTTCCCCAGTTACAATTAGCCAAGCATTCTTTGTTGGCACCCCATTTGCTGCCGCATTGCAAATCACATTCATTTCTGCGTGATGGCAACCAACTTCAACACGCGTTCCTGAAACAACGTTCTCGGTGTCGCGAAGGCAAACTTCGCCACCGCACAACTCACCCCCACCTCGTGGACCTCCATTGTAGCCATCCATCAAGATGACATTGCGTTCGGGGTCAACTAGAAGAGAGCCAAATTTTGCTCTAGGGCAGTTGCTGGCCTTGGCTAGTGCCAAGCACTGCTCAATGCGAATTTTCAGATGTTTCTCCTTCACATCAATCACCTGCAATGCCAATCGTGACGGGCCAACCTAATGATGATACCGTCATGTCCAATGCTTCCCGTCCTCTGAAGGACGCAGGGTTGTCATAGCCTCTATTGTATCCATTCCAAGGGCTGATAGTAGATTCCCTACCAAATAGATGGAACCAATTCCGAGGATTGGTTGGCTTGCATCTTGTTTTGCTAACTCTAGCGCTCTTTGTAGCGCTTTTTCAGGCTGTTTAACCTGCTCAATGACTGCTGGTACTCCTTGCGCTTCTAATTCGCTAGCCAACACAGCCGTTGTGATTGCTGGCCTCCTTCCTTTCTCAGGCTCAGTGACCACAATGTGACCAACCTCGCCTTGAACGAGTAATTCTACCAACGGATTGAGAAAACCAACTAAATCAGTTTGTGCAGTACACCCCAGTAATACAACTCCTGGTGTTGGGGCTTCGTCTTGCTCCATCTGCACGCGTAATTGATCGCATGTTTTTTGCATACCACTTGGGTTGTGGGCCGCATCTATCAAAATAGGAACGCCTTCGTGTTGAAGCCATTGAACGCGCCCAGGCCAAACTGTATGCAATAGGGCGCTAGGCATCATGCCAGCCGCCTTGTATAATTCAAGCATGGTCAAAGTAGCATGAGCCAGAATTGATGCCTCCTTCTGATATGGTGACCAGCCACTTGGTGTAGCAATTTCTGAAATTGGACGATGACTCTTGTTAGTATCATCGAAACGAACAAGTAAGGCTCTGTCTGGTCGCCACCAAAACCCTAGTTTGTGGTCACCAACAGCATTTTCTATTGATTTTCTTGCCTCAGCATCATATGTCCATTTTGCTAAGAAAATCTCCCCTGGCCGAGCAATTGCAGCTTTTTCAGCGGCAATTTCACCGAGGGTTTCGCCAAGTACATCTGTGTGTTCAAGTGCTAACTCCGTAAGAACACAACAATCTGCGTGCACCAATCTAGTTGAATCAAGTCTACCGCCAAGACCAGTCTCAATTACAGCACGGTCAATCCCAGCACTCTCAAAAGCCAGCATAGCAACTAGAAAAGTAGCCTCATAATATGTCGGCATAGTCACTGGTTCAACCAAGCCCGCTCGTCGAATTCTTTCAAGACATTGGTCAAATATTTCAGGAGAGATAGGAACCCCGTCTATTCTTACCCGTTCTTCAACAAAGCAGAGATGTGGAGAGGTGAACAATCCACAACTTACACCCGCGAGTGACAGGCAATTTGACAGAATTGAGCAAGTCGTTCCTTTGCCATTACTACCAGCCACATGAATTGATGGGAATTTTAAGTGTGGCATTCCAAGACGAGACAATAATATCCCAGTTGTTTCAAGACTTTGGCGCATTCCAAGCACTTTCAGCCCGGCAAACCACTCTCGAACATCACTCACAGATACCCCTCCACCCTATCTCTTGTGACCCTCGCTTTCAAATGGCTTTTCACTCTCGCCGTAGTCATGACAGGTGAGAGCCGCTTTGCAAACGTCCTTTCCGAGATGGCTGAGCAATGGCGTTCAATGAGTACAATGGGATTGATGTTTGTTGGTACAATATTGCTTGCTATCTACATTCAGCCGTTCTGGGATAGGCCAGAAGCGAGAGCATTTGGTGAGGCTGGAACTACAAAAGTTGGCTTAATCGGCTTGGAATTTATCCTGATTCTAGTTTTTACCGCGTTTATTATCTGGCTAGCCAAAAGAGGGCTTCAATCAATTATCAAGTGGGGAGTCTTATTTGTCCTATGGATTTCTCTCTCCTATGCCATGATTCCTCTAGCGTCTTATGCTATGGATGAACCACAACCCATCGTTGAATACCGAGATGAAATGGCTTTGAACTCTGAAATTCTCTTCGTTGATTATGAACCCTCTTCTTTCATAGTCACTAACGGAACTCATCTCATTAAAATGAGTGAGCCAAGCGGATTGGAAACTGGTCAATCAGCAGTTGAGGAATGGGATTTTTCACTCCAATTACACGATGGTGGTTATTCAGCTCTTGGAATAGGAATCATTGACAATCTTGATTCCTATGTTATGTGTGATGGTAATCGCTGGCAGCAATTAGACAAGTCTGATGGTACACCTATCACAAGTCATACCAATGTCACATGTGTTGCTGGCTTTTCTTCAGAAGAAAACGACTGGGCAATCTATAACGATAAGATGCAAAAAGTTGACCCTTTCCACCCAGATACTCCGAGTCATAGTTGGGTCTATAATCTTCCAGAACAATTCAATTCGGGAGAATTTATGCAAGGTAGCATGCTTAATGAAAATACTCTTCTCTTGGTATCTTTTGGTTGGGCTGGAATCATTGAAATCCCAGATAGCCAACACACCGGCGAGTTTGGAGATGTAAATGCAACAATACTGTGGCAGGTTACCCCAAATTCTGGAGATGCGTTCACAGCTTCCACCTTTGGTCACTCTCCATGGAGCGGATACAATTGGTGGGCTGAAAAT
>CAUZFJ010000179.1:0-3477 GCA_963579105.1 Candidatus Thalassarchaeaceae archaeon | reverse complement strand
TCTTACCTTTAATCCCCATCAAAGGCACAGGACCACGAGCATTGAAACGGCCCATAATAACATCAATACTGTCTTTAATGTAGATGATATGGGCTAATTCTGCAATTTTAGACATAATATCTTGATTATAAATAACACTAGCACCTGTATCAATAATTTTATCTGATAAATCACCTAAATTCATAAAAACATCTTTCTCAATTCTCAAAAAATCATCATCAGAAAGCTCGTGGTATTCCATACCTTCCTCATTTGCCTGTTCAGCGATGAGTTTGTCTGTTTCCATATATTCATAATTTGAAATTGTTGCTATTTTTTTAGCGATATGGCTTTTACCAACCCCCGCCATTCCAATCAAGGCGATATTATTTATTTGCCTTATAGACACACAACACACCAAACCCCAAAATCAACAAATTGGAATTGGAATTGGTTCGACAATCATTCAAGATCATCAATATCTCTCATTGCAGGAGCAGCAGAACCACCAGGGGCGCTACCCTCACCAGGCTCAGGTATTGAGTCATCATCTTCAATCCCCAACCCCTCTCTTCTAGCCTTACTTTGTTCATGTGTTCGCAAAACACCAAGAGAATCTTGGAACGCGCCACTAACTACACCCCTAGTCCTTTCAGATTTACGTAGTCCATCAACTTCGGCAGCCATTTTCTCATAAACTTCTTCCAAACTCTTCAGTTCTGCTGTGCGATCTGACAAACCACCTTCAATATCACTAATTGTGAGTTGCATTTGTTGAATTCTCTCATCCCGCTCAAAGACATCTCTATGTAATCGCCTTTCTCTTCTTCGTAGCGCTTCATACTCTCTGTTTCTTTCAAGTAAACGTCGTTTCAATTCTTCAATTTGTTCGACAAGATAATCATGTTCTGCTGAAATAGAGCGGGGCCCATCCATCATTCTCTGCATTTGCCCATCTAATTCTTTGAGGCGAAGATCTCTTTGTTCTAATAACGACTTAGTTTGTGTTACCATTTCACGAAGTTTATCTCTTTCTTCGGAGACAGTGTTGTTTTCTATTTGCTCTGCTTCAATTTTACGATGTGCATCTTCTAATTCATGATTTAAATTTCTAACTTCATCAGCAGTAATTGAGGTTAAGCCCGCTTCCGCGGCTTTTTCCAATGCATCTACTAATTGGTCTAATTTTGCTTCTAATTCACCAATAATATTTGTTTGAGATTCTACTTTTTCAGAAAGGTCATTCTCATTACGCTCTAATTCATCAATTCTAATTGCTCCCACTGAATTGGCAATTGCTTCTTTTTCCCTTCTTGTATCATCAAGCATTCTTTCAAGATGGATAATTCGTGCCTCTCTATCTCTTAGATCTTCATCTATTTTCATTAAACGGGCCCGGTCTGGCGCACCTAATTCTTCCCGCTCAGATAAATCAAGTTCCATCACTCTGTTTCTTTGATTTGAATTTGCCAATTCCTTGTTTGCAGAAGCCAATTCTTCCCAAGCAGTAATTACTTCATCGACAAGTTGTTCTGGCCCATACCCAGACAGCATTCCTGCCAATGCCGCACGGTCTATATCGTCCCCCGCAGTAGTTTTTCCATTAGTGGTCTTCGCTGGCCCCATACTCAATCAAATACCCTATCGCGAGAGAACCATTCTTGAACCTTCACCTTGACATTAGTCAAACCGAGTCATTCTTGAACCCTTTTCAAGGTCACCGAATTAGCATCAACTGATTGCTGTATATTGGTCGTCTGGCATCACCATTGACAGTTTTAGTGCCCCATCAGCCACTCTTATCATTGGGTCATCAGCGCACCAAACACGCACATCACCAATATCTGCTAGTTCATCAGCCACGCGGTCGGCCAAACCATCAATTAATGACCCGCCACCAGAGAGAATGATGTTGTTACGTAGTAATGATTGATACTCTGGGTCAGCACCTGCGACAATACCCTTCACAGTCCTTACAATATGTGGTATTAATTCTTCACATGCGATTTGAATTAAATCTCCAACATCAACAACTTGCTTCTTTCCATCAACAGAAAGTTCAACCATCTGCTCTTTTTCATCTCCACCAACATATGCTCCTGCTTCTTTCCATTGGCGAACCATGTCTTTTGTTAATTGGGCACCAGTGAATTTCTTAGCAACCAGTTCCATTAAACGATGATCAATCCAATCTCCTGCTTCTGAGATAGTAACTTGGTCTTCTTCACTAGGGAATGTTCCATAGATACGAGCAACATCAGTTGTTCCCGCCCCGATGTCAACAACAATACTGCCACCAATTTCATCAAGTCCGAACGCAACTGCAAACGGTTCACTAACAACCATAATTGCGTTAACCTGGCCACGTAGAATACTTACTAAATTGCTCTTGTCAACAAATGAAATATGAGAAGGCGAGCAAATTACACCAAACACCTCATCGAATTCTTCCGGGTCAACCGCTTCAACTAAGTGAGTAACAAACGATTTTGCCGCTGCCAAATTGTTTTCATCATCTTGCGCGACTCCTGCTGCAAGAGGATAATACAAGTTACAAGCCAACTTATTTTTCAAAGCCTCGGCACCAAACAAAGTATCTCTTTTCAAAAAGTTACGAGCGATGGGATCCTTAGGTTTCCCAACCACTGTCAATACGCTTTCATTCGTTCCATTCGACGCAGAAATCGTCGATTGAAATGTTCCTAAATCTATCCCGATGTACAGTCTCTCACTCATCGTCATCACCTATATGCGGTGCTACCGCTATTGGCAGGGAGTCACTATCATGGTTTGAAGGTTCACCTTCGGTCATAAATTCTTCAACTACTATTTGAGGGGATATTTTATGCCTTTCAATAATGATTAACCCAATTACAAACAATACAATAATAATCATTGCAGCAAACCAATATTTTTCCAAAGAACCGGCACCCTGCTCTGCATTTTCTCCTTCTTCTTGAAGTACTATTGACCATGGCGTGATTGTTTTGACACCACCACTATCAACCCCTTTTACAGCTAAAGCAAAACCAATCTTATCGCCATTCAATCCCACCACACCACGTTCAGGCCCGGTGTTTATTTGATGGCCGACAATTCGCAATTCAAGATACTCAAAATCGTTAATAATTTCAGAAGGGATGTGAACCCCCTCTATTGTCTCAACATTTTCTCGAACGCCATCTCCGTCCATATCATTTCCAAGGAAAGTTTGCCCATCTGGTAAGGTAATGACAATATCCAAATCATCGCGTGAATCAATATTTGGTGCGGAGTTCCAAACAAGTCGTGCATCAAAATCTTCACCATTCACGATTGGCATTTTCCAAACGACATCCTCTGATGTTGAAAGAAAAGGACCCACAGCCCCCTCACCTTTCCAGTGATGGTTTGAAACAGAATCTAGAGGATTTTCCTCTACCCAATTTTCAATCATGCTTTGCCAGTTATTGTCAACCATTCTAAATGAATCATGAATCCAAATATTTGTAGTAGGAT
>CAUZFJ010000178.1:0-3485 GCA_963579105.1 Candidatus Thalassarchaeaceae archaeon | reverse complement strand
CTAACTTTTTCTGGGTCGGCATCCTTAGCCTGTTCCAGTACTCTCTTTACATAATCATCTATTTCATCTGCTGCCATACGCAATTCCTCTTGCAATCGAAAACTCAAGAGTGCTTGAGTAACCCAACCGCTTCAGACAACTCCGAACGCGCACGTTTCCGTGTGTATGCATCCGAGGCAACAGTCTGGCGTGCGGGTTGGGTAAGACTCTGCACTCCATCACCTCCGGGAGTCATCATCGAGACACGACGGTTCATAATAGATTGCTTCCAAAACAGGTTTTCTTAGTGCATGGGCTTAGAAGCAGACACTGGTTGCCTCAAGTCAATGGGCGATTGGGGCGATTTCGTATTTAATGGCCAAAAAGTAGCACCTGGCAACCGTTTAGAGACCGCACTATCTGTTGGCAAAGACCCTATGGGGCAAAGCGCGGAAATCCCCGTGCAAATTCTTCACGGTTCAAAAAAAGGTCCGACAATCGCGGTAACCGCTGCAATCCATGGTGACGAACTAAACGGTACAGGAATTATCCATCACCTAGTTTACGGTGACGACCACCTCCCTGGTACCCCAGATGACCATATTGACCCAACTCAATTATCCGGCACGTTGATTCTCATCCCAGTAGTAAATGTTGAAGGAATGATGATGGGGGGGCGCACAACTCCTGATGGCCGAGATCTAAATCGATTATTTCCTGGGTCAGAATCAGGAAATCAATCCCGCCGCCTTGCTCATACGCTTTTCACAGAGGTTATCCAACGCTCTGACTTCCTGATTGACCTACATACAGCACCCATCACGCGCATGAATGTGCCACAGATAAGAGCCGACTTAGATAATGCCAAATGCAAAAAAATTGCTCGTGCCTTTGGAACCAAAGTCATCATGAATTCAAAGGGTCCCAAAGGCAGTATCCGCCGCGAAGCAACCAAGGCAGGAACCCCTACAATTCTATTTGAAAGTGGGACTTCTCACCGATTTGAACCTGATTCCTTGGAGAGTGGTGTAAAGGGGATTCTCAATGTCCTAGCCCACCTGTGTATGCTAAAACGGGACATCATTAAACCAAATTGGAGGATTATCGTTAGGAAATTCCGCTGGGTTCGAGCGCCTGTTGGAGGCATTCTACACACTCTAGTAATAGGAGGTTCAACAGTCAAAGAAGGTGAGACCATCGCATATGTCACCGACCCATTTGGCGCTCGCGTTGATGATGTGGCCAGCCCGGTAAATGGTTACGTTGTCGGCCTTGCAACCACACCATTGGTCCGGCCAGGTGACCCGATAGCAAACATCGTGTTTGTTAGAGAAAAGAAAATTCAGGAGATTCTTGAAAAAGAAGCAATTGAGAAAGAATCTCAAACCAGCCATGATGAGGAAGTAGCAGAACAAGACATTGATGACGAAGAAGGTTCAACGCTTGATGAAACTGAATTTGTCAATTAATATGAGATAAAACGTTCAGAGGGTGTAAGCGAAAATTACCCAAATCCCTCAATAATTTAGAAGTTAGGGTAAATGAAAAAGTGCGATAGGCCGGACTTGAACCGGCGGCTTCCAGATCTTCAGTCTGGCACTCTCCCAGCTGAGTTACTATCGCTTGTGCTCCGGCGACTCGGCCCCGCTCTTCAAGCCTTTTGGCCTAGCCGATTCATTCTACGCCGTCGAGAGTAGCCTTCTGGAAGTCATGTATCTGCTTCATACCAATTTCAGCCAAGTCAACAAGCGCATTAAATTCTTCACGAGAATAAGTGGATTCTTCACCAGTTGACTGAACCTCAATGAAGCGACCATCACTGGTCATTACAACATTCATGTCAACATCTGCATTACTGTCGAGAATATAATCCAAATCAAGGTAGGTCTCGCCATCAACGAGACCAACACTAACTGCTGCAATATCGTTAGCAAGAATTGAGTTCTCATGAGATTGGCGTGCTTCAGCATCAAGTTCAGGCGCTGGCCAATTAGCCTTCTTCTCCTCATAAGTAGGGCGCAAAGCCTTTGGTAGAGAATCGCCACTAGCAATTAATCTACGAATCCCTAATCTCAGAGCAATATTTGCAGCAGTAATTGAAGCGCAGCGAGTTCCCCCGTCTGCATTCAGGACATCACAATCTACTGTAAGAGCAACTGGACCAAGTGCCTCTAGGTCAATCGCGCCACGTAGTGAGCGGGCAATGAGTCTCTCAATCTCGTAAGTTCGTCCCTTCGCCCCTCTCCTTTCTCTCTGAAACCTTGAGTCTGTTGAACCTGGTAGAAGAGAGTATTCTGAGTGAATCCAACCACGGTCTGCATCTCGAGGGAACCAGCGTGGTAGCGAATTCTGCTTAGTGCAGCATGCTAGCACAACCGTGTCACCCTGCTTGTAAAGAACCGATGCCAATGCATTCGGTGTGAAATCTAGTGTAACTGAGATTTCTCGCATCTCATCATTGTCTCTTGAAATTTCAAGGTCGGTCTTCTTCAATTTAGCCATTGAGCCGCCGACCTGCCCCTCCTCTTTGAATCGTCCGCCCCTATCCAAAGTATTAATTATCCTAAGTTTTCTGCGACACCCATGGCAGAAAAGTGCTCTCGCGACCCCTTCCTTGACTATTTGTCCAAGAATAATGTGAAAAATAAAAATATATTGAAAGATAAAATCATTGGTTGGTGCTTCCATAACCAAGCGGGACTAGGATGCGAATTAGAGACTTTCAAACAACGAATGGAAATAATGACAATTGGCACGGGAAAGTGGCGGGCGCAAAGGCACCCTGCTGGATTAGACGATGTTTTCGTCAGAGTAGATATTGACTTCGTCAGATTATTCGACCCTATTATAGACGAAATACCATGATTAACGAATTGCGTGCTTTGGCCTGAATGCATCAACAACTGTAGGGTCAGTCTCAATGTAAGGCCCACCAATCAAGTCAATACAATATGGGACTGCAGTAAATATTTCGTCAATAGTTTCGCGGATTGCCTTTGGCGCACCTGGTAAATTGATGATGAGTGCTTGGCCACGGATGCCTGCACTTTGACGCGACAAAATCGCCGTAGGCACATAACGAAGTGAAACTGCCCGCATCTGTTCACCAAAACCCGGCAACATCCTACTGCACACTGCTTCAGTCGCTTCTGGCGTCACATCTCTTGGCGCTGGACCTGTTCCACCAGTTGTAACAACAAGATTACACCCTTGTACATCAATCAAATCGATGAGGGCCGCTTCAACGCCCTCCTGTTCATCTGCAACAACAACAGAAATTGCATTCCATTCAGAAAGTAAGGCCTCTTCAAAGAAACCACGAATTGCTGGTCCACTAAGGTCTTCGTACTCACCACTACTAGCACGGTCTGATGATGTGAGAATCCCTACTTGGATGAACTCACCAACACCTGCCATGAGAACTCCACCCATCACCTGCATATCAAGAACGCCCCCTTAAGTCGAACTCGTATTATTAGCAACGAATAGAGCAAATTGGCACTACA
>CAUZFJ010000177.1:0-3507 GCA_963579105.1 Candidatus Thalassarchaeaceae archaeon | reverse complement strand
GCCCAGTGGCTACTATGTAGCGACTTTGCGACTTACCCCCCCTATAAAAAAGGGACTATTTTCTAAGATGCTGATAATCAGTGAAATGGACAAAATAAGCCCTAATTTTAAGGTTCTTTGCAGATAAACCAAGCATCGCCGTCATTGGTTTCAACATCAGCAAGGAATCCCGATTTGCCTCGAGGATAATCCTTCAATCCGTGATCTAATTTACGCTGAAGTTTTGGCTGAGCAGATGGCTCCATTTTACATCTGAGAGTGAGTCTAGAAAGATATGCTGAGTTAGCAGAAACAAGAATTGGGGAGATGTTTTCAACTTTCGGTTCCACCTTCAAACGGCTAATGATTTGGCCGGTTGAGGAAACAAATGCGCCGACAATTGATTTCTCCATGTGAAGTGGTTCACTTGAAAGTAGCATTGGTCTACGCCCAGAAATTCTGACCCAGTGTCTCGTTGATTCTGCAGGCAATGCTTCGCGTAACCATTGTCCTTGAAGTCCTGATGCCAAAAGAGCAGAATCAACGATTGTTAGCCAATCTCCAATTAGTGGCACATCAGAAGTGGATCTTTTGGCGTCAGTTGCTCGGCCTGCAAAACTAACTACAGAACCATCTGCTAGTAGTCTTAGCATTCTAGCTGGTGTTGCGGAATCCGCGGCTGCGCCAAACCAGATTGTCAAGCGGTCAATTCTTCCACGACCTGTCGAAACCCATTCCCACGTAATAGGCGAGTTTGGCCAATATGATAGGAGAAGTTGTTCAATCTCTTGTTGCTGAGTTTCTAAGAGTCTTGGGGAGAGATCTATGATAATTGCTGGGCCTTTACTATCTATTACAAAATGGTCAGCCCATCTATTCAACAAAACTGAGATTGGGGGTTCCATTTCATCCAGTGAATGATTTTGTGTGTCTAGGGGTCTTGCTGGGTCAACATGCATAACTGCAACTGCCTGACCTGACATACCAATTTCAGAAAGGGCAGCAGTAGCATCAGTTCCATCGCCAACCAGCACGAAACTTTCGGACGTCCACTCACTGTTGCCACTCTCAGCCACGATTTGGCCATTCGCAGCTGATAAGACTGCAGAATCAGCATCAAGTTCTATGCCAATGCCCGCTCGTTCCAACTCGGAACAATATGCAAAAAGTTGTGACCCAGAACCACAAGCAGGGTCAAGAAGGATGCCTTTACCAAGGCGGCAATCGGCTAACTGCTCTGCCCTTGTAAGACACACCGACCAGGGAGTTGAAAGCCGTTTCATACGCTCGGTTTGATACAGATTTGGTTCACCTGATTTTGGTTTAACATCAATTTCACTCTGTGGAGCAATCACTTCGGCAAACCCTAGGATATCTGGAGAAATGGGTAAAACTCTGTGAGTTGCCATCACGCACCAAATTAAAGGACGGCTGTTGCTGTTATCCGCTTTTCTGTTAAATTGCTAATTCATTAACACTTAATTCAAAGACCAACCATTGGTTGTTTGCTGGTTCTCTATCTGGTCTATCTTTGTATGCAAGTTCAGGTGGAAGAATTACGGTGTGTGTGGTTCCACCGGGTTCATCATTGAATAAATTGACACACCGTAGCACACCACAATCTAAGCCAATTACACCCCAGTGAAATCCTTTGATATAACATACACTGGGGGCGCCAGCCTCACAAGCAGGGTCAGGACCTGCAGTAACCGGTAAATCTCCTTCATCTAGTTGTTCTCCAGTATCTGAAATCCAAACTTTGTAATGGACATTCATGCGATTTCCAGAATCTGTATGGAGGGCCCAATCATCACCTGCTAATAGTCTCACTTCTAATTGCACCTCAGCGCCTTCAACTGTTGGGTGTGAAATTGTAACGAAAAATACCTCTTCATCAATATCGGAATCTAATTCTAAAACAAATAATTCTGCTGAATCTCCTTCAATCGTAAGCAACCCACTTGATGGTTCACTAATTGATACCGATTCACTCTCAACCGTGACTTGCAATTCAAGAGTCGTATTTCCCGCATTATTGACAGCAACAACAGCAGTATCCCCTACTCCTTGATGACGCCATTCACAGGATACTTCACCGGGTAACCAAAATGGCTCATCTTGAGCCGATAGATTTTCTGGCCAATCCCAAGCATCATCCTTAGGATCACATGTATCAAACAGCAACATCGCCTCCCAAGCCCAACGACCGTCTTCTTGTAGAGATGATTCGTCGACCGTAACAAAAGCCCCATCCATTTGTCCAAGGAAAGTGTAGGCACCCCAACCAACCCAAATCATTGATATCAAGAGCATGCCAATTGTCCCTAACGAGGCTAAAATTGCCGCGCGTGGAATTGTCATCTCATTGAGCCCTAAGGGAACCGGCGGGTCCTCGCGCTCATCACTAATCCACGGTCCGGACACAACACACCCTGTAAGTCACCTCAAATCAAGATATGGACGGATTGACTAGTTCAATCAATGGCCATTTGACCCTCGTGTTTCTGTCCAAGCCAAGCGATTATGCCTAATTCAAGCCCTAATGCAATTCCCATCAATAATAGTGAATTTGTGTTGATAACACCTTGGGAGGCTAATGCCGCCGCTACTAATGCAAACACCAAATCTGCGGCCCCCCATACTCGGAGAGAGCGGCGTAATTGAAGAATGCCAGTTACCCAAATGCTTAGAGAAAGTGTGAGTAAAGAAATAACCAATAATGCACTTACTCCAGTGAGTAATAAAACCCCCAATGGTAGAAGAATATGGGCATCCCAAGACCATGTGGCGCTCCAACCGGGCTTTCGCATTGGTACGCTTAACACCAAACAAACAAGACTAATCAACCCTAGGACAATCATCAGATGTGGGATGAATTCAACCAATTCGTCAAAGCTACTTGCTAGTGACCTAGCCGCAATAACCGTACTAAGAACAATGATTCCAACTGCGGCTGGCTGTTCCCACTGAATTGATCGGCGCAAGCCGAGTACAATCGCTATCATCGCTACTGGGCCAATAGATAGCATGGATACTGAAACTACCCAGCCACCTCTTCCGGCCGCACCGTGGAAATCAGGAAGTTCGTGACGCCGCCTAACTGCCTCTATCCAATCCCACGCAACAACACATACTAGCAACACTGCTTCAACTAACAACCACGGTACTGTGTAGGAAAGCATGGTCCCTCCTTCCAAAGGAGTGAATGGATCTGTCAAAACGGGCATTGGCATGGTTCCAGCCATCATAGCCCCAGCAATACGAGAAACAAGTAGGGTTGCCACATACCACTCAATCGCTGCAGGGATGCGGTGTACCAAGTCCTTACGACCAGTGAGAGATATGCCGATGATGAGCAATACAATGATTGCAAATACGCCAAAATCCAATTGATTGCCAAGAGTTGCACCTGGTGCTAATCTACCAGTAATTTGCATTAGAGTCAAACCGGCTATTGTGGCAGCAAATGGTGTCTCAATACCGAGCACATCTGGCAAACTCAAATCATTACTACTGGCTCGCCATCGC
>CAUZFJ010000176.1:0-3564 GCA_963579105.1 Candidatus Thalassarchaeaceae archaeon | reverse complement strand
CAGAACTTCAAGCGTATACAAAGTCGACGGTTTTTGGCAATTGAAACTAGGTCAACATAGCGTCGATGAATTAGCCCAAAGATGTGCTGATAAATCACTTCCCGATTGGTCGACTAGCGGATGGCAAAAACGTATTGAAAAGTTAGCAGGGTCTGCAGGACCACATATTATTGGAGTTGCTATTGATAGAGATGAGGCAAAGGACAGAACGGACCTTGTCCAACTTGCACCATGGCATCCAATTATCCAATGGTTGCGTGAACCAATCGGAGGAGAAGCAAATCCAGATGCCACCATTAGTGGATGGAGAGTTGCTGGGATTTCTCCAGTTACTCAACTCAAAGCGAAGAGGCCTGAGCATTGGGATAAAGAGGCAAGTACACTAATCTGCCTTGATTGGATTGTTGCAGGACTCTCGAATCACGCTGTACGCAGATGGCTTGTACTTGACAAAGATGGCATGCCAATTCCTAACCAACCACTCTACCCGTGGAAGTCTTTTAACGAAGTTGAGCGGGTAATGTTCAATGACAGTGATGAAGAAATTATTGAAAGTGCTCTAGATAGAATCCATGGTTGGCTATTAGAAGATGAAAGGGCAAGGCTAGCGCCTCTATTAGACGAATTACGCCACAATGTTCAGCGCTCATGGATGCAAAGAATAGAACGAGAGCGGGAACAGATTCGTTCTGCGGTCTATCGTCAACAACAAGGTGGTAAAGATGTTGACGAACGTTGGAGAAGAATGAAAAACGGATTAATTACAAGGCTAACTAAAGAATTGGATGAACGAATTCTTCATCTTGAGAAAATTCGCGAGGGAGTGCAAGCAGAACTCAGTGAGCGAATTATTATTCAACTAGAGGATTACTCCTCGCCATCAGAACCATCAGGGTCGTGAAAACTCATTTTTTCACGTAAATCTCTAGCAAAAGGCGCTAATGATTCGACAGTTTTCCCTTCTGGCTTCATGGCCCTTAGCAACACCATTCGTGTCTCTTCATCTAAGGCCATATCCATCCCTCTAAGGCGCATACTCATATCATTTTGAATACGGCCGCCAGTACGATCCCAATCCATCAATAAGATAAGCGCTGGACCGCCATCATTTGGATTGTTACAGCCATATTTTTCAAATAAATATGCCACTAAACGAGACCGGTCCCAACCCCTATTGAGTTGTTCAATGACACCTGTGAAGCCAAATTTTCGTAATGCCTTAACATCTTTAATGCCCTCAATTAAGACCGGACAAGAGGAACCTCCCTGCTCAATGTCTCGGTTTCTTTCACGGGCCAAAGCCAATGCGCGGCCAGCACTCTCAAAACGCACATCTCGAGTCGGCGCGCCGTCGGTGCCTTTACTACTCACCCATTCCTTTCCTGCTGCCATATTAATTCTCCAAATATTGGTCAAGTTTCTCTCTAACTAGTTCTAGCGAAATGTCCGAAAGTAATATTCGTTTACGTCTATCTTTGGCTCCAGAATCTAGTTTCACTGATGAATTAGGCAAAGCAAAAAAGTCTGACATCAAATTGATGAGCTCTTGGTTTGCTGCCCCCTTCAATGCTGGTGAAGTGACTTTTACTTGTAATCGCTTGCGCCACTCATTAAATCCTGAAATTTCTGTACTTGAGGATGAAGGTTGAAGTTCAATTGCAATTGAAACTTCACCAGATGATGCTAGCGTAACAACATCATTTATGTCCAACATGATTATCACTTCTTGAACCTCGTATTGATATTAAGCATGAATAATAAGCGGTTAATTCACTGTAAAAAGTGTGATCTGAAAGAAAAATCAGTTGCCGCGCTCTGCTAACTGCTCATCAATCACCCGATACAACTCTGCACGACGAACTGGTTTTGGAACAAAGGCATCACAGCCAACTGCTGTTGCTTTACGTCGGTCTTCTGGAGTAGAGAATGCTGTTACTGCAATTATCCTACTTTTACGGACAAGTGGATGGTCGCGAATTGCTTTTGTCAACTGTAATCCATCAGTCCAAGGCAACTGAATATCCATGAATATCAAATCAAATTCGCCGGTCTGAAGAGCGGTGAAGGCTTGGTTAGCATCTTCCGCGATTTCAATATCTGTAATGCCCTTTCCTTTGAGCAAAGCAAGCAGTAAACGCACGTTAACTTGGTTGTCCTCAACCACCAACGCCCGCACACTCATAACACAAGGCATACCTACCTCCCAATTCAACCTTTGCGATACCTTGTCCGCCTGTAAAAGTCCACCTCAATAGTAGTGAAAAGCGACTTCCTTGACCATTAGAGGATATATCATATGGAGATGGGGCTGGTATGTTAGGTAAAAAAAAATGCTCAAACTTTGTTAACAGTATATGTGAGGTGTTGCCAATGCTTAACTACGGACCGCTTTACGACCGAACTAAGAGGGTTTTCCATGGCTGTAGGTGGCGCTTCATACAATGAGTTGTTTGAGATATTTTGGAACTGGTCTATCTTTGTAGGAGTCATAGTATTTGGTTGGCAAATACATCATTCGTTCTTCTACCGTGCAAAGGACGGAGAAGTACCAAATATTGATAATCTCAAAGTTGGGGAATTCCCACTAAATTATCACAATGGAAAATTGGAAGCCGCGTGGATTATAGCCCCATCTATTCTCATTATTTATCTCACGATTATCATCATCGGACCAACATCGGATGTTTGGGAAGATCCCGCTGCAATTGGAGTTGAGGGCGTTGATTACTTTGAAGTTGGAGTAATTGGCCATCAATGGTACTGGGAATTTGACTGCCGAGAATTAAGCACAGACCTCTGCGATGTTGGGGTTGATACCAATACCGGTTTAACCACTATAATTCTAAAGAATGATACCATGTATCGAATGGAACTTACTTCTTCAGATGTTACCCATTCACCATACTTTGTTCAGTGGGGCGCTAAAGAAGATGCTGTGCCAGGTCTCCAGACTGCGGTCTGGCTACCAATAGATTTGACTGGCAAATTCTTCATTGATTGTGCTGAATTTTGTGGCGATGACCACGCATACATGACTGCAATCCTTGTGGTCCACGAGTGAGTTGATTATGATGCAGGTAAATAAGAAAATTATTGCTATCTTCTCAGTACTAATGCTTGCAATGTTGTTGGCGCCTAGTTTGCAAGCAAGGCCAACTGGAATCTCTAATGTTGAAACCGGATGTTCTTGTCACTCCGGAAGTCCCAGTAGTGATGTGTCGCCATTTATTACACTCGCAAACGGTAGTGCACTGCCTGATACATACAACGCCGGTGAGACTTATTCATTCCTAGTTGGTTTTACTGGTGGCCCAGCTGATGCTGAAGTTGTTGAGCGCCTCAACACTGGTGGCTTCAATCTCGTTGCATCAAAAGGAAGCCTCGCTTCAACTGATAATTCAACCCAAATAATGGCGGGACAGTTAACCCACACTGATTATGGTAATGACCAAACCTCTTGGACGGTTGAATGGTCTTCTCCTACGAGTGGAACCCCAAGTTTTACATTGACTGTGAACTCGGTAAATGGTGATGGTGAAGAAAGTTCTGATGACCACTGGGCTC
>CAUZFJ010000175.1:0-3566 GCA_963579105.1 Candidatus Thalassarchaeaceae archaeon | reverse complement strand
ACATCATGGGCTACGATTGACCAATATCGTAACCTAAATCTAGCACCTCTTTCACCTGGGACATTCGATATTTCCATCTCATTTTCTGATGGTACAACCACGTATAGTGAATCAATAACCGTGTTAGCAACATCAGACCCCGATTTATTGATCGAGAGCGTTGATTTTGATTCTGAAAAAATGATTGTCGGTTCAGTAAACGAAATCAAGGTGTGGGTACGTAATGATGGATTGAGCCCAGCCTCTCTGGTTAGTATTCGTTGTTTCAATGGTCAAACACTGATAGACAGCGCGAATATAACTCACATTTCTGCACAGGGCTTAGAATCCGCATCATGTTATTGGCAATTGCCAATGAATCCAGGAAACACTTCATTGAGGGTGTATGTGGACCCCACTCACGATATTTTTGAAATCTCAGAAACCAACAATGAACACTCATCATCTGTCCTAGTACTTCCATTAGATAACTCTGCAAACACAGGTGTGCAACAGGATGCGTGGATGGATAATCTCCCTTCAGGTGCAATGTGGATAGTAGCTGCAAGTATTATTTTGGGAGCCATCATTGCTTTACAATTAGGACCAGGAAAGATTAGGCGAGAGATTTAAGCCCCCAAAGCGAGCCTAGTTAATCTCCAAAATTGGAGAAGTAATAGTTAGCCTGGTTGCTTTCTGACATTAAACCGATAAAACCGAGCCTAATTGATTTCGAAAATTAACCAAGTAATAGGTAGCCTTGTTGCTTTGCGACATTAAACCGATAAAAGCAAGCATTATTGCTTTTCAAACTAATTGAACTCAGTCCGATAGAACGGGCTTTAAGACGGATAATCCCTGATTTTCGGAAAATGGTTATAGGTAGCCCGTGTCTGAAAAAAACGCTTGTGCAATGTCAGCAGCGTCTGACAGGGGGCGCAAGCGGGGGTACACGCGATGGGAAAACTGAAGATTCGACTTGAAACAGAAGAGTGGATATACGAAGAATATGATTTAGCTTGAAGTCTTGCTCAATCCAATTGAATTGGATTCGACAAGTTCATATTTGATATTTCAAAATTTGCTGGGTCACCAGCGTTTTGGATATACATCCGTTGCCATCAATACTAGATTTGGTCTAGCGACCTCACCGCCTTTCATGTTGGCAACGTCTTCACCATTTACAGTCATTGAAGCCAGTGCTACTGCCTCACCCTTTAGTGACACCATAAGCACTTCATCTCCTCTCTGAACCTCACTATTGAGCCCAACTACACCTACTGAAGCCAACGGTGCACCATGGGCAATTGCAGCAACAGCACCATCTTTTAGAGTGATTATTGGGATTCCTGATAGAAGGGATTCAACAGGTAGAAGAATTTTCTTCATTGCTGCAGGCTGGCCTTGCTCTTTCCATAAATGAATAGCATCGGTCAACTGGTGCATGCTTACCGCATCATTTTCTGTGAATGCGCCACTTTTACTCCGTCGTAGTTCCAGCAGTTCTACTTCACCACCCAGAAATAGGCCCATATCACGGCTCATGGTTCGAACATAAGTCCCTGCTTCACAATGAATAGCGGTTAGTATAATTCGCTCATCTCGCTCAATCAAATCAAAGGTAGAAATGGTCCTCTGCCTCACTTGAACCTTCACAGCAGACTCTTTTGGAGGCACATTGTGGATGTGGCCAGTTAACGAAGAAATTGCTTTTGCAAGTGCACCATCGGTTATTCCTTTAGGCAGTTTGAAAATACAAATATACGTCTTATCACCTTTCAATATACGGCCTGTTAGGCGGGTTGCGTTACCTGAAAGGAGGACTAGTCCACCAGTCGCAAACGGATCTAGGGTACCACCGTGTCCTAATTTGTCCACGCCCAACATGTCTCTAATCCATGCTGCCAATTGGTGACTACTGGGACCTGCTGGTTTGTCCAATAGAACCCAACCACCCGTTAATAATTCATCAACAGTTCTTCGTTCTGGTGGGCACCCATATTTTGAGTCAGTAGTGGCTTCTGAGTCTATAATTGTCATTTTTCCCATGCTATCAAACCCCTCTTTTCATAAGTTCAGCTTCAACAAGTTCAGTTACTTCATTAGCCGAAAGTGTATCTGAATTAATGATTAAATTGTAGGGTGTTAGATTTTCTAATGAAATCTCATAGAGGTTGTGATACCTGATTTGATCGGTTTGCATTCTGCCGTGAATCCTTGAAAGTGCATCTGTTTGGCTTCCACCTTCTCTTTTCACAACTCTCTTCGCTCTTTCTTCAGGTGTTACGGATATCCAAAGTCTGAGGCAATTAATTTTCTCTCTATATGCCCACCAACCGCTAAGTCTGGATTCTACAATTTCTGGCCCATTCTCTTCAATCATTGCAGTAATTAGCCTTTGATCTAGTGATTTGTCTACATCTGGTTCAGAATCACAAAGGGCTGAAAATTCTTCTAATGAGATGCCTCTTTCTTCAGAAATAGAGCGGAATACAGCGCCGCCGTTAAGGAATGACCAACCTCGTTTCGCACAAAGATTAGCAACCAAAGTGCTGGTGCCACTTCCTGGATGACCACTCACCGTGAGGTGAACCATATCATCGCCTCCAAACATTTCTGCAAATTACACAGCGTAAACGACCATCGGGTGCTCTCTCAACTTCTGTTGAGTCACAGTCTGGACAGACTGAGCCAGCCATCGGTGCGGAAACTGAGGATTGAGTCTTGTCACTGGATTTTGAACCTGAGCCGGCTCTCTTTCGCGGTCCATCCCTACTTCTTTTTTGTCTGGTTGAGGCTGATGAACTGTTCACATCTTCTAATTCTTTAAGCAGTGGCTCAGGTAATGTCTCACCACTAAGTACGATAGGATGATTACGATATCTTAGTAATTTGAGGTGTCTATCCACAATTCGACCGAGTGGTGCTGAGGTTGTGATGTAGGTTGCAATCCAAGCAGGGAAGATAATTACTTTATCCTCCATTAAATTCCATTCTGCTCGCCATGGCAAACTTACGTAATCAACTCGGAATGATTCTACATTCAATGCCATCCAAGAGAAGATGGCGATAATAAAAACAAATGTAAACATCATTGGTTTCATCATTGAATTTTGTAATTTCATCTGTTCAGGCATCAATCTTTGTTGAAGTTTCTGGATTTTATCCATTCTAACTTTATCACGGTCAGTTCTTGCTTGATTCAACAGTTTACGGATTTGTTTGTTACGATGTGCAAGGTGGGCTTGCTTCATCGGGTCCATAAAGAAGGAACGAAATACTGTGTTTATGATCATAATTGATGAACCCAGTAAGGCCACAGTTATCACGAACCAGCGGTCAGAGAACGGAATCAAAGGTGTTAGAACTGTATCAGCACCGTTTGCGAGATAAGTTCTGATTGCAGGGTTAATGATTAGCACTGACATGACTACTAAGAGCAATAGGGGGGTCATCATTGAACCCAAGCCGGGCAATTCCTCACCCTGCTCACCTTCTGCCATGCTTCGCCGGCCATGACCGAATCGCATGAACCCTTCGTTTGAATTATCATAACTTCAAGCACAATTAGGGTTAGTATTTACCTG
>CAUZFJ010000174.1:0-3593 GCA_963579105.1 Candidatus Thalassarchaeaceae archaeon | reverse complement strand
TGGGGACACTGTGTGGCCCTCAGCCCACAACATCGGGCAGCCATAATTTGCTGCCGCAGCCGCAAGTGCTTTCTTCATCTCAAAGGATGCCCATGTTGGCAATCCAGTAATGTACGGCATGGGTCCCCAAGGCAGGTCCCAATCAGATTGCACCTGCTTGCCGACCCAATCACCCAAAACACTCCAGTCTGCTATATCTGACATTTCTGCCTCAACATTGACCAAAATATTTGGCTGACGATTTTCATCTAAATGAAGACCCCAACGTGGCGTCCAGCCAGTTAGAGCAGTGGCTAATGCTGAAAGTCCTGATTCGCGATTGGTTACTAAGCCAGTATAAGAATTGGAAAAACACACTGCATTTGACTCGGCCCAAGAACCAATGCCCTCGATATCCAAACCCTGGTCATAGGGCGTACAAGAAAGGGTGGCTTCTATGCCAAGTCCTTCGTAAGCCATTACAATCTCGAATTGCTGCTGCAAAAAATCCTCATATTCAATTGCCATCTCCTCAAACTTTTTGCTATCACATCCGGCTGAATTTAGAGTTGTGGGTATTGCTACAACACCTTTGTCATCACCGGCTAAATCGGCTAAAAATCGCCTTAATCCGTGGCCGCCGGTAATCACAGACACACCGCTGACGTGTGCATGTGCGCACTCAACAAATGAGGCGGCACCTGCACTGGCTGCCAAATCAACAACCAAACGAGCCGCTTTCTGCTTAGTCGGCCCAGATTCGCCTGCAAGCATCTTTGCTAGCGGCTCAGGAATCTCCATTGTAGTGAGGCGGGTGGTTTTACACCATCAACTTGACCATCAATTAATCCAAAAACAAATGCTACTTCTACAATCTCTGAATCAGTCAGAACTTGGTATCTGCTTATTCTTGTACCTCGCATTTGCGCATAGGTCAAAACCCAACACACTTTCGCACACCTCATGGTTGAGTTGAGCGCGCCACTGCTAGCAGGGGTTACTCTAGCAATTGGTTTGGGTGCAGGTCTTCTCCCACTTTGGACAAAAATTAATGAAAAGGACGGGCTTCTCAAGTGGATGACCGGAATAGCCGCAGGTGTTTTACTTGCTTCTGCACTCTTGGTTGCACTTCCAGAAGGTTTCGAAATCGCCATGAATAATGGGGTGAAGGAACTACTAATCGGGGGAGCCATACTTGCTGGCTTCCTTACAATGCTCTTGCTAGAAAGTTTCGGATTTGGCCACGATATTCACGAAGAGCATCACGACCACGAGGAGAACCATGGACATGACCATGTGCATCATCCAAATAATGCTAACAGCATCGTAGTCGGACTAAGTATCCATGCTCTCACCGACGGTTTGGCAATTGGTGCGGCAGTATTGACTGAATCATTGGTACTTACTATTTCGGTCTTGTTGGCAGTTGTGGTTCACAAGGTGCCTGCCGCTTTCAGCGTTGGTCTTTTCAGCATGCATGAAAGAGCAGAACGTTCTGCTTCAATCCGTGATGTTCTGATGTTTAGTTTCGCAACGCCCATCATGATTTTAGTGACATATTATCTGCTTGGAGATGTATCAGAGCAGTTTCTCGGATTAGCAATTCTATTTGCTGGTGGTACATTCCTATATGTCGCAACTGTCGATGTATTGCCTGAAGTCCATCATGCTGCAACTGGCAAAACCGCGATGATCCAAGTGCTATCTGGAGCACTGATAATGGTGGCACTTTTGTTGATTCTTGACGCCGCCGGAATTGCTGCTCTTGGCCATTAAAATCAAGTGAGCAACACATCTAGCAAAATCAAGTGAGCAACACATCTAGGAAAATCAAGAGACAAACACAACTGCGGAAATCAAGAGGGATTGGTATGAGCGGACAATTTGTCAATATCGCTGGTTACCGATTCGTGCCAATTCCTGACCGAGAGGAAATGCGCTGGCCCCTTCGAGATTTGTGTGTTGACCTTGAATTAAAAGGTACAATTCTGCTTAGTGAAGAGGGGATAAACTTCTTCCTTTCCGGAAGTCAAAAATCTGTGGATAATTTCATTGGCCACATGAATAAGGATGAACGCTTTAGGGAAATACCTCTCAAGACTAGTTATTCAAACGACCAACCGTTCAAGAGAATGCTGGTCAGACTCAAAAAAGAGATTATTTCCATGGGTCATGATGATGTAAAGCCCGCCGAATTCACTAGCCCTTCTATCAAACCAAAAGAGTTCAAATCATGGCTAGATGAGGGCAAAGAAATTATTGTTCTTGATGCTAGAAATGACTATGAAATGCGAACAGGGAAATTCCAAAATGCTGTTGACCTAAATATCAAATCATTCCGCCAATTTCCTAATGCCATTAAACAACTTTCTAATGAACTGAAAGGCACACCAGTCGTAATGTACTGCACTGGAGGAGTTCGATGCGAGAAAGCATCGGTGGCTCTCATTGAGGAAGGTTTTAGTGAAGTTTACCAACTTGAAGGTGGGATATTAGGCTACTTCGAACAATGTGGTGGTGCTCACTGGGATGGGGAATGTTTCGTCTTTGACAAGCGAGTCGGAGTCAATCCCGATTTAGAAGAAACTGACACCGTAATGTGTTTCACATGTCGCGAGCCACTTCTCGCTCATGAGCAGGAATCTGAGGCTTATATCGAGGGACAATCTTGCCCTTACTGTATTTCCTAAGATTGTCAAATTAATCTTCTGAGATATCTTTTTCTGTCCATAAATACTGAATATGGTGCTCGGAGCGAGCACCCGTCAACAATGCAATACGCTACCACCCTCTCCGCCATCTATGCGCTGCCTTGTGACTGGAGGAGGTGGCTTCCTAGGAAGTCATCTTGCTGAAGCATTGTTGACTCGCGGCCACACAGTTGCAGTAGTGGATGATTTGTTTCGTGGCCGCAAAGCAAACATGGTAGATTTCAAGGCTATGCCAGACTTTACTTTCGTGCTTGGGGATTGCGCAAATGTTGAAAAACTTGAGAAGGCAGAAGAGAAAATGAATGGCGTTGATATCGTTTTTCACCTTGCCGCGATAAACGGAACCCGTTACTTTCATGAGCGCCCCGATTTGGTAATTGATGTTAACATCAAAACAACTGAAACTGTTGTCAAATTTGCAACAGACAGAGGTGCCCGCCTAGTTTTCACAAGTAGTCCAGAAGCATTTGGCTTGCAAGATGAAATGCCTTTAGGAGAACATCTTGATGCGATTTTCCCTAGCCCACACGACCATTTCAGACATTCTTACGGTGCTAGCAAATACCTTGGCGAAATTATTGTTCAATATGCTGTAAAAGAAAGAGGTTTAGATGGGAGAATAATCAGACCGTTCAATGGTTATGGCCCGAGATTAATGGGTAATGAGCACGGACAAGTCACTGCGATTTTCCTTCACCAATGCCAAAGAGAAAAGAACATCACACTGCATGGAGATGGCTCACAGACTCGCTGTTTCACATGGTACAGCGACTTGATTGACGGCATAATTGCACTTGGTGAATTGGATGAAGGCTTGGATGGCTCGCCGCTTCAAGGAGCCTCATTCAATATTGGTTCAACCGATGAGGTTTCAATTCATCAAGTTGCAAAATTAGCCCTAGA
>CAUZFJ010000173.1:0-3614 GCA_963579105.1 Candidatus Thalassarchaeaceae archaeon | reverse complement strand
GAAGATCCGATGGGTGATATTTGTAATGATGGAATTGATAATGACAAAGATGGCCTTGTTGACCAGGCAGACCCGGATAAGGATGGTGACCAAGTTTGTGGCTCAAACGATGACGATGGTGATGGCCTTTTTGATGAGGACCCTGATGGCTGGGATACCGATGGTGATGGACTTCCAGATGGTTGGGAAGTTGCAAACAACCTGAATGCAACTAATCCGACAGGCATTGACGGAATGATGGGTGATCCTGATGGCGATGGTTTAGTCAACATTCAGGAGTATATCAACCCCTCGTGGACAACCACAAATGGAGGTACTCCTTACTTCATGTCGGGCAACCCACAGACTGAACAGGCTACTGAGAATGTTAATCCATGTAACCCTCTATTCGGGTGTTTAGCCCAAACCGCTTCAGTAGACCAAGACACTGATACAGACCCATGGGATAACGATACAGATAATGATGGATTAGAAGATGGATGGGAAGCACTGACCATTCTAACCGACCCAACTTCTGCTGATACAGATGGTGACGGAATTGATGACGGTATTGAAGCTAATGTTTCAACATACGGAAACCCACCTCAGCACAGCGACCCTCGTGACAACAATACAGACGGCGACCAGTTTGATGATGGAGATGAAGATAAGAATGGTAACGGCAGAGTAGATTCCAATGAAACGGATCCTACTCGTAGAGAGGATGCAGGGGATTTCGATAATGATGGAATTGACAACTGGATTGAGAATCTTTCCTGTTCAATGTGGAATGTATACGACACCGACTTTGGAGGTGTTGGCGATGGTGATGAGTCAAATCTATCACACTCAACAGATCCATGTATGTCTTTAATTGATTACAGCACGACTCTAGACACTGCTGCACAGGCTGGTGGTTACAATGCAGGGCTTCAGCGCCTGTATCTTACAGATGCTTCTGGCTTTGACTCTACGCCCATTGACTGGCGAACTCTAAATGGGGCTGTTGGCTACTACAATGATTCTAATGGACAATTGACGAGTTTCAGTTATGGTGCAGTTGTAAACAATATCCTCTTCGGTGTGGTGACACCTCCACCAGCAAATACTGTTGAAGTGATTTCAAAGAATGGCAGTTGGTGTCACTACGAAGGTTCCAACGGGGGCAGTCTGGGCTCAACACACTCTCACTGTGATGACGATTACGCAGATACTGATGGAGACGGACTAGCGGATTGGGAAGAGACCCTTTCAATATGGGGTTGGTTCTCAATTTCTACCGTGTATGATTCTGATGGAGATGGTCAGAATGATTTGGATGAAATCCTAAATTCAACTGACCCAATGGAACCATGTGATAACACATTAGATACTGATGGAGATTTACTCAATAACTACTTTGAGAACACAACTGGTTGTGATTTGATGTTTGTACCAGGTATGGGTGCAGGAAATGGTTCAACTGATGCATATGTTACCGATTATCTTGATATTGATACTGATAACGGTGGAGTTATTGATTCACAAGAATATCTGGATGGAACAAATCCACAGAATGACCCATCTGATGATATGAATCCAGCTGATACAGATGGAGATGGAATCCCTGACAACATTGAGAATCAGACTGGTACAGACTGGCGCAATCCCGATACCGATGGTGGGGGGATGAGTGATTACGAAGAATGTCCACCTCAATTTTGGCAAGATTGTCACCTTAGCCCCCAAAATCCTTGGGACCCAACGGATGATATCAACCCTAACGAAGTTGTGTTCTACGCTAACAACACCACTAGCACTGGTATAGGTGTGGATACAGATTCAATCCACCGATGGAGAGTGAAAACTTACGATTTCTATACCGGTGGGGCTTATGGAATAAATACATCATTAGTCACTGAACAGCAGTTATCTGCTGGTGAAATCAACACCTATCAGGTTGCCAACAATACTTTTTGGAATTCAACAGAAATATGGTTACTCGAATTCCTCCAGCCGATTGAACCCGGAGGCACTTTACCTCAGCCCTCACATACAATTGAATATATGTCATGGTTTGATTCAATGGCAGAATTGAATCAGACAAATCACACACGGGATATCCGTGTGTCAGCAACAGCCATTGCAGGTTTGATGGTTACTGTACCAGAGGTGTTCTACACCGATTCCGAACTTCAGGCTGCCGTGGAGTACCCAACTCCATACGCAACAGATTTGCCAGCATATTTCACAGACTACACATTGAGAGAATCAAATGTCAGCAATATCACATATGGTGTAATTGCGGATTCTGGGGCGGTCTCAGCATGGGATAAGGTTCAGGCGATTAAAAATTATCTTTCAGAAGAAGATACCAATGTCACCGATCCGGATTTCAAGTTGAATTTTGATGGTTCTGGCGCACCAAATATTGAAGATGTTTCACATTTCATCCTTGACTTTTCAAGAGAAGGTTCGTGCTCAGAATATGTGACTACTTTCACCACGATGGCAAGGATTGCAGGAATACCTGCGCGCACAGTAACTGGTTACACAGGTGGGGTTTGGCATGGCACTGGATACATGGTGATGGGCTCAAACTGGAATACTTGGTCCGAAGTTCATCTGCAACAAATTGGCTCAAATTTGGATATGGGTTGGATACCAATTGACCCTTGTCCTCCCGCTGAAGAGATTCAATTCCTCAATGAGAGTGTAAACCCTCTAACATTGGAAAGGGATCTTTCTTCTGGATTGATTTACATCAATGGTTCCTTACAATTCACCAACAACAGTACGGGTGCTGTTGATGCACTTGTGAATGCTTATCTCGTTTCAGCAAATGATACCACTCCTATGAATCCATCAGCTTTGAATGAAGATTCTCGTATTCGTGCTATTTTAACTGACGAAAATGGTAACTTCTCAATAAATGGGACACCGGCCTTCATGCCTGACCCAGGTTATGCAAAAGTGGTTGTTGAGTCTCGACAAGGCGGTTATGTACCGTACTCATACAATGTTTACGCTGTGACTTTGAATATAACGGACGATGTTAATTTGACTCTTACAGGTCCCGAACCAGTGGGCGCTCCGATTATTGGGGCTGGTACCACTACTACTATCACTGGCAATATGCTTTGGAATGCTACACCACAAACTGACCCATCAGTGACGGGCAATTTCACTGTTGAATTGACTTATCCATCTTCTGTTCTGAGTGCTAATGTGACCTTACAAGCTCCGGTTTGGACAGATGGATTCTTTTCCTTTGATGTCATCTTGTCAGACCTTGAATCACAAGGCTTGCGTCAAGCAACGATTTCCTTTGCAGGTTGGCATGAGGGTGATTTGAACTTAGGACTACCTCCGGTTTATCACGCACGCCCAGGTACATTGAATTTCACAATGAATATCTCAGCAGCACCAAATATGACTGCTACAATAGAAGGTCCTGGTGCCAATAATTCATTATTAGTAATCAATGAAAATATCTATGTAAATGGTACCGTGGTTACCCGTGGTGCAACACCTGCACCAATGGATGGGTACATATCCCTCTTATTGCGAAGTAATGGCAGTAATACGAGTTACACCAATATCACAACTTGGGTAGTAACCAACGGAGTTTACAACATTACTTGGAGTCTGAATGG
>CAUZFJ010000172.1:0-3631 GCA_963579105.1 Candidatus Thalassarchaeaceae archaeon | reverse complement strand
GAAAGAGAAGATGCTAGAGGTCGCTCTTGGCCCATACCTTCAGCCAAAGATTCCATCGCATTAAGGTGGTTTTGAACTATAATGGTAAATTCTTCAGAATCTGCTGGAAGTGTGCCTTCTGTGTGTACAAGCATTCCTTCCTCAAGTGCACACGCACCTCTAGTAATGTCACTTTTAGCGAGTGTTTCAACAAGTAATGCAAGGTCCTTGGTAGGTATATGTCCCTCTATCCTTGGCATTGGCAACAGAGTGCCCAATGTTGCTGGGTCAATGAATGCCTCAAGCAATCCTCGAGCCACCTGCTCAAACTCAGATTGAGTCCAAATTACTGCTCTTGCCCTCAAATCTGTTGACTTAGATAGTGTTCGTAATTCAGTGCGAGCATCTTCTGCAGCAACAAATTTCTTGCTTTTACCTGAATCTGAAAGCCATCCAGCCGACTCTCCAGCACAAATAAGCCGGTGCCCAACAGGATTTTTTGCCCTGGGCTTGAAGTAGGTTATCGCTCCAAAGTCAAATGGGAAAGTTTTCATTTCCACATTCAAATCCATTTCTCCATCAACTGGTTCGCCATTTGGTAGTTCAAACATCATATCACCTCAGTAAATCCTCTATTACACTCGTTCTCGCTTGCACTTCATGTCTTAGCCGGCCGATATTTGATGTGCCTTGACTAGAGACAAAGAGAGTGAATCCTCCTGACAGAGGGGCGAGGATCAAATTACCCGATTTTGATTCTGCCCAAAATTGTTGTAACTCGCCTAAATTGGCTTCCGAAGCAGCTCGGCCGGCCTCTCTTAGAGAATCAGAAAGGCCGTGTGAGATTTGTAAGCCCTTCAACTCTGGAGTTAGGAAGGTGGCTATTTCATTCATATCCACATCAACGATTGCTGCTGCTTGGACACCATCAATGCGTCCGAATGTAGCCAGTAATCTCTGAAGCATGTCCACTCCCTGAAAATACATCACGTCGCCTACGCCTTCAAGAGGTTTTGCGCGCCCGGCCCCTAAAGGGCCGGTTTGGATAGTAAAATCAATTCGCCAACTGAAAAATCAAGATTTAAACAGATTGGGCTACTTTTTCAACTGTGTTGACCCCTGTATTCATCTCAGAAAATTTAAATTTTCTGTGACTGATTTTCTAATTGGAAAATGTAAAACTCAATTGAAATATTAAGTAATTGGTCAACACACTCATTTGAAAGCAAACGACTGAGTGGCTCAATTCAATGAGTGCGATCACTGTTGCATCTTGCAGCCGCTGTCAAAGCCAAGCGGTGATTCATCAACGGTATAGTGGTGTTCACCTCTGCCACCATCACCTTGAGGACTCTATTCGCAAACGTACATCCAAAGCAATGCGTGAACAACTCAAACTCCCTAAAGATGCTCGAAAAGAGGATGGCTCACCACGGATAATTCTCGTATGTATTTCTGGTGGAAAGGATTCGGCAGTACTCCTTGATATGATGATAAAAATTCTAGGTCCAAGAAGAGATATTGAATTGGTAGCAGGAACAGTAGACGAAGGTATTGATGGATACCGAGCACCTTCTATGGTGAAAGCACTTGAACTTGCTAATAATTATGGAATTAGAGTAGAAACGATTTCCTATCCTGAACTTGACTTTTCTCGCATGGACGAAGTTGTTGACATGATGGATGATTTGGGTTCTGCAAACAAAGAGGCAAAAGGACTCAAAGCCTGCTCATACTGCGGAGTATTCCGACGTCAAGGATTGAATGAGTTGGCTAGGCGAGTTGATGCTGAATGGATGGCACTAGGCCATAATTTAGACGATACCGCACAAACTATCCTGATGAATTTACAGAGAGGAGAAGTTGACCGGACGATTAGATTAGCCCCCCACACATGGGCTCCTATTGATGGACTAGTACCCCGAATCGTACCACTAAGGTGGGTCCCAGAACAGGAGATTCACGCTTATGCTCAAGGTGCTGGATTACCAATTTTCCACGGTGATTGCCCACATGCCCCAGGGGCATTACGGCAAAGAAGTAGAGATATGATTGCTAGGCTAGAGCAAGATGTACCCGGTACACGTCACGGACTTGTTCACTCAATGGATGCGATTAGGGAATTACAAAAAGAAGCAAAGGGAACCCCACTTTCAACTGAATGGGCGAGTGATCGAATGCTCAATTGTGAACGATGCGGTGAGGCAACAAGTAATCCGATTTGTCAGGCGTGTAAAATGAGAGGTTGGATATCAGACCTCAAAGATTGATGCTCTAAAATGAGCATACATCGGGGGCTGAAAACCAGCGCTTTCTTCGCTTTGCGATGAAGCGATAAACAACATCTCGAATTGGTAGAGGAATTAGCCAAGCTAACGACATTGGCTTCCACCACCATCGTAAGTAATTGGAAAGTCGGACAATTGCTGCTGAGCGAATGTAGGGTTTACCGTTTTTGAACAAATAAACAGTATCCGCGTTCTGTTGCTTTTCGGGCAGAATGGATATCAGTTTCTTGCCTTCTTCTGACTCAATTGGCAGTATTCTCAGCGGCTTTTTTGGTGAAATCCTCGGCTGTAAAAACATGGCTCCGCGGTTACACAAACCGCAGTTGCCGTCTAATAGAAGAGTATCCATGGAATTCAAGGGAAATTACTCACAACAGATTGTCGATAATTGCGTCCATATCTTGTGCACGGCAGCAGTAATGGCAACGCAATTGCAAAGGATCCACTGAAATCACTGTCAATCGATGTGACTGTGGCTCACGGTTTCCGTTAGTGATGCAGTTTGAGAATGTACATTTTGCAACATTTACTAATTCATTCTGAGCCTCTACAGAACGTTTCTTTGCGACTGTATAATTTCGGATAATCGCAACAGAAGCGTGTGGTGCAATGATGCTTAATCGGTCAAGTTCTTCCTGGGTTAATTCCCTGTCCTCAACCTTGATGATATCCTTCGCACCATACTTTCCTGATGGAACATTCATCACTAGTGAAACTGGATTTGAGTTTTTTCCTTTAATCCTCAACATGCGCAGGACTTTCAACGCAGCACCCGCTGGAATATGGTCAATCACCGAGCCATTGCAAATTGCAGTAACTCTGCGCATCTCACTCATTGACTCATCTCCTCAGGAATAGTTACTCCAAACAAGTAACAAAGTAAAGCCATTCGTGCCACTACGCCGTTGAATGCTTGGTCAAAGTAGGCAGCGTGTGGGGTGCTATCGACATTAGGATGAATCTCATCGACCCTAGGAAGAGGGTGCATGATAATCATTGATTCTTTGACATCCTTCAAGTCTTTACGACTCAATTTGTAGATTCCAGCGACTTTCAGATACTCATCCTCATCAGGGAATCTTTCTTTTTGAATTCGGGTCATGTAGACTACATCTGCTGTTGGAAGATTTGATACCAAATCCTCTGAAACTGTAATGCTTGCACCACTGGCTTTCAAGTCCTCAATTATCTCTTCTGGCATACCCAGTGCCGGGGGAGCGATGAAAGTCAAATTTGCGCCGAAGCGGGAGAGTGCGTGTGAAAGGCTGTGAACTGTGCGACCGTAACGCAAGTCACCTACCATGACAACGTTCAGGTCGAGTTTGCCATGGGCCTGTTTTATTGTGAACAAATCAAGCAGAGTT
>CAUZFJ010000171.1:0-3685 GCA_963579105.1 Candidatus Thalassarchaeaceae archaeon | reverse complement strand
CTGGTACCATAATGCTAGAATATCCTGCATCAACGTGAATTATTTGTCCTGTGACACCTGAAGACAAAGGCGAGGCTAACCAAGTTGCACACCCTGCAACATCTTTCTGTGTGACATTTCGACGTAATGGTGAGTTCCTCTCCACATGGTCAAGTATGTCATCGAAGCCAGGAATACCACCTGCCGCTAAGGTTTTGATTGGTCCTGATGAAATTGCGTTCACCCGGTGGCCATCTGGGCCAACATGATTTGCAAGTTCACGAGTCCAAGCCTCTAATGCTGCTTTTGCTATGCTCATCACACCATAGTTTGGCACCCATCTAGTTGAGGCCGCATAGGTTAGAGTAATTGTTGAAGAATTAGGAGCAAGGTGTGGCAAAGCGTAGCGCATCACTCTTTGTAGAGAATGAGCGCTGATTGTCATCGCAGTGTTCATCGGGTCATTTTCAACGAACAACACTGGTCGGTCAAAACATTGGCGCGGAGCAAATCCAATAGCATGAATGACAATATCTGCTTTTGCCCCTGGGTTGGCCTTTTGCCACTCTGTGAAAAATTCGGCTGTCAATTCATTGGTTTCTACATCAATTGGGTAAAATGCTTCAATACCATCTAAATTCTCTTTTAACTGAAATACACGGCTCATAAATCGCTTCTGAAAACCTAGAATTAACTTGCATCCTGCTGCTGATAATTGCTCGCATATTGCCCATGCAATGCTATCTTCGCTCGCTACGCCAAATACTAGTGCAGTTTTTCCCTTTAGTTCCAACATTAAAGCACCTGTTTCTACCAACATCGGTTCGCCGGCGAAGACGCCTTCAAGACCTTTGCCTACTCTGTGAGACGACAGCGTCATTCACGAAGGGATGTAATTATCCCAAAAATGTGTACATTACCCCATCATTTGAGCACAGTTATCAAAATTCCGACCATAGGTCGGGTAAAAACCGAGGTTAAAGTGGTCAATAATTGACAAATTTCACAATTCATGTTCAACATAAGTCAAATTGTGCTTATTTGCTGACTTAATATGACTTTATTCATATTCGCCATACAATGCCTCAGGCAGATCAATATGGATAGCACTCAACACCGCTTCTGCATCCAACCCTCTACCAATTAGAGAAGTTGCAAGAGCTTGGGTTCTTCGAGGCACTGTCTTTGGACCAAGTACTGCTCCAGGCCTTCGTGGGTCATCCATGTAATCCGTTTCCATTAGGAACCCACCTTCATTTTGCCATATTGTATCTGAAATATCCTTGATTGAATCACGTCCAACCACTACAGAAGAAGTCAAGCCATGTGTGAAATTTTTACTGATATCCGCATCGGCATGGTGGTGAATTGCACCGAATCTTGGGAAACCTACATGGTCACAAATATTAGCAATTTCACGGTTAGTTTTTTCACCATTCGCGTCGAGATGGAGTTGAGCAGGAACATTTGCCTTTTTGCACATTGAAAGCACTTCAATCAAAATCTCATCTGCTTGATCTAACACTTCATCACTGACATCCCAATGAGGCCGACCTACTTCACCAACCCCGACTGCCAAATTTTCTTCACAAAATTCAATTGCTAATTCTACCGCTTGAAGATGTAATTGATTAGATTCTTCCGTACCTAACGAAGCACACTGATGAACCCACGCAGCAGGGTGAGGGCCGAGTACAACCCGAACCCTCAAATCACATTCCAAGCGAACTTGCTCAGCCATTGCTACAGTGTCTTGATATGCCTTTTTTACATCCTCCAAATTATTTGGTAAGTTATCAAAATCCGGCTTGTGAACTAATACTAAATCTGTGCCGCCAACACGCTGAAAATCAGCCGCAGCATCAAGATAACGTCCAACTCTATCCAAGTGAAAATGGTTGTCTAAAATAGGGCCATTCCATTGCCCATCAACAAGAGTCATTGTGGCCCCTCACGATTCTTCTTCTACTTCTTCTTCTTCTTCTACTTCTTCTTCTACTTCAAGTGCGGCTTGCTCAGGCTCTGGCTCAACTTTTTCTTCGGTAATATCAGATTTCACCAGAACTTCAACGAATAGACCTTCAGCATCAAATCTTTTACCCCAATGTGTGGCCGCCATCTCAACCAAATTTTTATGTCTAGCACCAAGAGCAATCCCAAGTCCATTAGAAAAGAATAGTAGATCCATGTCGTGCAATTTATCACTAATGCGAACACACTCAAGTCTCTCGTCTTCTTTAAATTCAGGATAATATTCTGAAACCTGGTCAGTTCGTAGTGGTTGACCAAAGTCAAACGAAACAACCAGAGGTCCTTTCTCAGTGGTAATCCCTTCATCTGGCCTGCCTAATCGGAGTAACATTTCACGAGCCGCTGCCCAAGCAACCTCTGAGTGATTTGTACCGTGTACCACCAGCCTTCCTTCTTCATCAACTAGCAATGTCGCGCGTGGATTCTTAAGAGCCAATATCACATACTTTCCACTCTTCTTTCCACCTAGAGTTTTGATGACCTCCTCGGCTTCAAATGGTTGGGGGGCTGTGAACCTGACCAATTGGTTCTCTACCCTGACTTTTATAGCACTTCGACGACCCATTATCACTCCTCCAACCCGACTGCTTCAACTGCTTCCACTTCTACGTTAGTCTTGAGCGTTGCGAGTATATCTCCCATCCAATCTTGGTAAATTGGGACTATCAACACTGGCTCTTCTTTGGTTAACGAAAGATCTGCGAGTGCACCGCGTAAACGGCTTGCAAAGCGATGATTTCTCCTCTCTTGCAATTCAACTGTAGAAAATGATTCCGAAATTCGCCACCAAGTTCCTGCTAACCCTGCCGCTATAGCAAGTGAATCCGAACCTTTTGATATTGGAGGTTCGCTAACTTCTGGTTGAGTACGCTTCCATGTTTTTGCGAACCGTCTCCGAGCAAATAATTGCAAAAACATGCGAGACAATTTTGCAGCCTCATCTGCAGTTTCTTCTAACCAAGTGAGCCAATCCTCATCTTCAACTCCTGGCTCTACGAAATAAGTAGGAATACTATCCCTATCCGCTAACTTGAGTAAGCGCCGAGGCTCTGGGTCAGGAAATTTCGCTCCCTTGACATCCTCTAACAACTGCATGCGAATCAACATCCGCGCTAAATCACCACCGCCGTGAATTGCCAATATGGTTGTAGATCCTTTACCAGAGCCCTCCATCTTCTCTTCGTCCTCCCAAGATTCCCGCTCTTCTGGATGTAGTAAAAACGCAAGCCCATCCCAATCATCTCTAGGGCGAAGACTACGTGGTAGTACAACAGTAGGAATGTAAGGGAAAAATCGGATTACCCCCCCATCAGGGTCATTCCAATCCACCGATTTCCAAGGCCAAGACAAGAGAACACCTCAACCTAGAATTGATGAATCTTTGGCTAAATCTTTGGTGATATTCTTCTGATGGCTCTCCAAAGTCCCACCACCAATTTCGAGAAGTTTTGCGTCTCGCCACAATCTCTCAACAACGTATTCGCCAACATAACCGTAGCCACCCATTACTTGCATTGCTCGGTCAGCAATATCTTTCGCTAGTGTTGTCGATACCAACTTTATGCCATCAGAATCCAACCGATTACCACTCTGCTCTACATCCATTTGTCTAGCAACATTGTAGAGATATGCTTCCATCCCACGCCATTCAGCGAATGATTGACCGATGTAGCGT
>CAUZFJ010000170.1:0-3775 GCA_963579105.1 Candidatus Thalassarchaeaceae archaeon | reverse complement strand
AGCAAGAACGCGACTATTTGTGCCAAGAGGCGAGTTGCAGTAGTGCCCCGCACACTCTTTTGGATACCAATCGGTATAGGCATGTCTCAATCAATTTCTTCGAAGCCTACATTCCGTTAGAACTTTGTTCTAAAGGATTAAATTAAATTTTTTCAAAATATATAATTTAAATTAAGGGTATATTTCATACGCAAAACCAGTGTGGTTGAAATTGACCTAGTAGGGGAATACAGGTGACTCCTATGACAATAAATAAGGTTAGACGGCCTAAAAGAACTGCAATAATTTTGGCTCTCCTGACCATTACAACTCTTATCTCAGCAATACCTTCTCCAGCACTTGCACATTCCCAAGGGGTAGAAAGTGGGCCAATGGTGACCTTCACGGATGTTTCCGAAGCAAGTGGCATTAGTATTGTTGACACCGGCCCTCTAACAAATTGGGCCAGTTATGGGCCGGGGATTTCGGTTGACGATTGCGACCAAGATGGTGATATGGATGTCATGGTTACAGCAAGATTTGACCATCTATCTTACGAAAATTTAGAATTTGAATCGGGTACCATTCAATTCATGCTAAACAATGGAGATGGCACCTTCACTGATTGGACTGAGGAATCGGGATTGAATTTACAAAATACAACGGTAATTGGGTCATCTTGGGCAGATTATGATAACGATGGTGACAAAGATGTTTATCTCAGCGCCTTTGGCGAATCTAATGTTGATGATTTAGATTCTGGAGATGGAAATATCCTGTTCAAAAATAATGGCAATTGTCAATTTACTGATGTCACGGCTAACACCGGAGCAGGTCAAGGTGCTCAAGCCAATGCCATTGTCCTCAACGGGGTCATCACCGAAGTCGTGATGCAAAACAGTGGCTCAGGATATGCCACATCTGGAGGACTTGCTCCAGCAATTTATTTCCGTGATAGCAGCGGAAACGGTGCAATGGCTGAAGTTATTGTTGCCGCTGATGGCGAGATTTCATCTGTCAGCATTAGCAATGGAGGTGAAGGCTATGACGCCGCAAATCCTCCAACAGTTATCTTCGTCAGCGGAGTAGCGAATTATGGCCATAGCACAACTGCGATTTGGGCCGACTACGACCATGATGGTGATGTTGATCTCTACTCAATGAATCTCGGAATTGTTGATGAAGAGTTATACTGGGCGCGTACAGAAACTAACTTTCTCTATCGTAATGATGGAGATGTTGATGGCGACGGCGAAATAGAGTTTAGTGATGTCACGAAAATCGCTGGTGTCAGTGGCCAGAGCGAAGTCTCAGATTCTCCAAATCAATTCTTCCTTTCCGGGCTGTACAGAATGGACCAAGCCAGCCCTTCAAATCCATCACCAATGGCACAAATCGCCACCGCAGATTATCGGGGAACTGGATTATCTTTTGCTGGGGTATGGTTTGATTACGATGGAGATGGCTGGGAAGACCTCTATGTAGCATCTGATTTTGGAATGTCACCAATCTATCACAACAATCACGACGGGACTTTTACAGTGATGACAAAAGAACTGGGGATGGATATGCCAGGCACCGGCATGGGAGCACACGCGGGTGATTGGGATGGTGATGGTGACCTTGACCTGTGCCACTCAAACTTTGGGCCAAACTATCTGTGGGAGAACGAGGCAGGACAATCATTCAGGGAGAGTAGCCGGGACCTTGGTTTCCGTGATGAAGGGTCAGCTGGCTCTTTCGTTGCCGTTAATTGGGCTTGTCAATTCTTTGACTACGACCTTGATGGCGATTTAGACATCTTCTTTGGTGTTGGAAGAATCAACCGTTTTACTGCCTATAACAATAACACATTGTATCGCAATGAAGGCGATACTGATGGTGATGGCTCTGTCAATTTTGTAGATATTAGCGGTGAAATCGGCTTACGAACTGGAACCAATGGTAACAAAACGATGGGAGTTTCAATCTTTGATTACGATGGTGATGGTGACTTAGATATCATGCTCGGTCATTCTGACCGAGCCCCACAATTATTCTCGAATAACGCTGTTGAGGAGACTGGTCGTCATTGGCTAAAAGTTCAACTTGAAGGACGGCAAACAGATGTTAGTACATCGCAAGGCTTTGGACAACGCGGTTATTCTAACAGTTATGGAACTGGATGCCTAGTCATCGTGACCCTCGAAGATGGTCACGAATTACGTCAGCATGTGTATGCTGGGAGCGGATTCCTAGGTAGCAACGAACCAACAGTTCACTTCGGTTTGGATTCCGACGATTCGGTAAAATCAGTGGAAGTTGTTTGGTCAACGGGAATTACTCAAGTTGAAAGAAATGTTGAAGCAGACCAGACTTTAGTGATGCAAGAGCCGACAAGTTTGTTCTACTCAATCTTCGGTATTGGTTTGCACCAAAACATCAATTTAGCGCTTTATTTGTTGTTTACCATTATTTTAATCGGTTGTGCGTTCAAAATTTACAGGAACGAAAATGTACCAACAACTCACGATGAAAATACAGAAGAAGAGTAATAATGGGCGAGTTGAAACAAACCGTTGGGGCGAGCATGGCTGGGAAGAAATCAACACCAAGTGAGGATGATGGAGGTCCAAAACTTGATGATGATAAATTGGAGAAAAAACTCCGAGCGTCTGCTCGTACTGTGGTCAGAACTTGCATGCAGATGCGCTCGTACGAAAACACTCTAATTATCACCGACCCACAAACAGCAAAAATAGGTCAAGCGATTTACGAGCAAGCCTCACTCGTCTCTGAGAGAGTCCTGCTGCTGATGATGCCACCTAGCCACCAACATGGCGATGAACCACCAGGTGCAGTCTCGGAATTAATGCGCAAACAACAAATTGTAATCGCGCCAACAAAATTTTCGTTAACGCACACGCGGGCAACACGATTCGCTCGTAATGACGGTGCTAGAATCGCTACCTTACCAGGAATTACCCTAGATATCTTCACTGAAGGAGGAATGACAGCAGATTTTGACCGCCTCCGAGAAGATATCACAAGAGTAGGAAGCAACCTCAAACGTCGCCGACAAATCAAGATAACCAGCGAGGCTGGAACCGATGTTGAATTTGAAGTTGAACATCGGCGTTGGAAACTAGAAGACAATGGAATATGCAATCGACCTAGCCACGTAACTAACCTGCCTGCCGGGAAAATTTTCACTAGACCAAAAAAAGACACCATGAACGGTAAATTAGTCATTGATGGGTCATGGGATTCAACACTACTTGAGGAACCTCTGACCTTTACCATCAAAGATGGGCTTGTCACCTCGGTAAAAGGTGGGAGCATGGCTGACCTCATTGAAGAGACCTACCAAAGGGCATCTGAAAGACTGAAACCGAAGGAAAAAGATCTAGTATGGACTGTTGCAGAATTTGGTTTTGGAATGAATCCAAAGGCGCGACTAGTAGGCAATGTATTGGAGGATGAGAAGGTCAAAGGGACTTGTTACCTAGGATTCGGAGATAATACTGCTCTAGGTGGTTCAGCAAACGTTGGGATTCACAACACAGGAGTTATGCTAGAGCCTACGATCCACCTTGATGAAATGGTTCTTCTACAAGCCGGTGAAGTCCTTGACTGAATAATTATTCACAAGTCACAATTACAGACGGGACAATACTGCCAACTTTGTTCAACACCAATACCACAGCGAGAGCAATTCTTGCCCGACTGAATATTGTGGTGAACTGATTCTGCTACTGCGCGTGGAGCGTGCGGGCCACCGCTTACCAAATCCGAAACTGAATCTGAAGCAGATTGC
>CAUZFJ010000169.1:0-3779 GCA_963579105.1 Candidatus Thalassarchaeaceae archaeon | reverse complement strand
GAAATCCAACCAGTTTCACCGCGTGGACACCCGTCATCAGCATCCACAATGAGGTCGTTGTCGTCATCTAAATCCTCAGTGGTATCTCGACAACCGTCACCATCTTTGTCAGTCACATCACCAGATATCCAGCCTACTGAACCTCTGGGACAATCATCAACATCATCGGCCAAACCATCACCATCGTCATCATCATCTTCATCAACATCACGGCAACCATCTTTGTCTAAGTCTTGAACACCGCTAGAGTCCCAATTCGCAGCCATCGGCGTACAATCATCATCAAAATCATTGATTCCATCACCATCATCGTCAGCATCTTCTTGCGCATCATTGCAACCATCACCATCGTGGTCGGTGCTAGCATTACTAGTCCAACCAAGTAAGCCATTTTGGCAGGTTTCATTGGCATCTGCTACACCATCGTTGTCACTATCAAAATCCTCTTCAGTTGAATCCTTACAACCATCCCCATCATAATCAGTTTGAGATGTTGATGTCCAGTTACGCAGTGAAGGGGCGAATGCACAATCATCGTCATTATCGAGTACACCATCCCCATCATCGTCATCATCTTCGATAATATCATGACAGCCATCTTGGTCGTAATCGTTAGCATCATTGGCTGTCCAATTTTTATAAGAATTGGTATTTGAACAAAGGTCTTGAGAATCAATCACACCATCGTCATCATCATCATCATCTTCGTCTGAGTCACGACAGCCATCGCCATCCGTGTCAATTGACCAGTCAAGTGAATCCCAATTTTTAGCCGGTCCGATACAGCCGTCATTAATATCCTCCCTTCCATCACCATCCATGTCAGAATCACAAGCATCACCTAACAAATCACTATCAAAATCTTCTTGAAGGGGATTAAAATTCAATGGACAATTGTCATTCACGTCTGAAACATTATCCATATCGCTATCTGTGTTGAGTGACCATACAAATCCACTTCCATGATAGAACGCACCTGATGTATAGTTTGCCGGCCCAATTTCAGCAGAACAACCGGCGCCATCATGATTCATACAAAATCTTCCAGACATTATTAGATTCCCAACTGAGGTGAATAGAGCGGCATTGCCAGAATCAAAGAGTGGTCCCCCACCTGATTCTGCCCACATCCAATGACCAGCAGGTGACACGCCTGCGAAAAATGCAGCAAATGGCGCAGCAGTTAGGGTAATCTGGCCAAAATCAGCGTTAGCTATTGCAGAATGTTCCATATCAAACCAACCAACTGCAACAACACCTCCCAAGGGATTGAGTGCTATATCTTCGAGGTGTTGGGTATGGCCTGTACTATTCAATCCCCAAAGCCATGTCCCAGTCTTATTTAGACGAGCCACAAAAGCACTTTGCACGGTAGCATTAACCCACCAATTTTGACCATCTAATTCAATTAGACCTACTATGTCACCACCCAAATAAATGCTATCAGCGTTTACTTCTATGTCATAGGGAATAATGCTACCCCAAACGGCCTTGGCTTCGTTAGCCCACAGCCAATTTCCTTGGCTATCAATCTCAGCAACGAATAGGCTCAACGCACCAACATTAAGTAAAGTCGTAGTACCAAATGTCACATCTCCCTGATAATAACCCGTAACGAATATTCTGCCAGCGGAATCCATTGCAATTGCCGTAATATTATCTCCAAGATTACCGCCAATAATCGTATCCCATACATAGTCACCATTGGTCTTGTTTATTTTCACAATATAACCATCTTGGCCATTCTGAATGTTTCGGCTAGTGTTACCAAAATAGGTGTGGTCTTCGAACGAGCCTACAACATATCCATCGCCATTAGAGTCTAGTGTAATCCCATGCATTGAATCAATATCTGAAGTACCTCCCTGAGGAGTACCCCAATCCCAACCCCCTGAAGAGCTCATCTTAGCGACAAAACCATCAATACCGCCACCATTGGATACTTCCCCATCTTGACCCCACTCAATATCTACCCAGAACGAACCAACTACCCAAATATCTCCTGTTGAAGAGACGGCAATATCACCTAGCATTGCACCACCTGAAGACCCCGGCCCTACCGTAGTCATCGAAACCCAGTTCCAAGAACCCCACTTTGACAAGGAAGCAACAAATACTCGTGGTCCTGATTGTGTAGCGGGTTGAATTGAGCCAAAAGCGACATCACCTCTAAGAGTCCCTCCAACAATGATGTTGGTGTTAGTATGGTCCATGACCATTGCCCCAATATGAACGGAATTGATGTCACCTGGGCCGTTGCTTGAGCCGGCATCTGGACCTGCATCCCTCACCCAATTGGTGGTACTGGCACGGCCACCAGCATTTTGAATCGCAATCTGTTGTGCTTGATTTAGCACCACCTCTTCGCTATCAGAATTAGAATCTGCGATGGTTGCTTGTGGTGCTATTGACGCAGGTAAAGGCATTGTTGACAGTAGCAACAAAGTAGTCAGAAATAAAATCAATGAGATGCCTGACGCGCCTTCTTTCATGGCCGCCCCTAAGGGCGGCCTTTATTCAACATCACCCATTGCTGTCATCATCATCAATTGTTGAGAAAGGGAGAAATCAAATCATTTGAGGTGAATTCGGTTCACTTCAATCAAATAAAAGGTGGCCGAACAACGACTGCTAAAATCTGCTTCCTAGGGTTTGGTGCAATCAGAACTTCATCACCAGGCTCAACTCCAGTGATGTAACCCAAACCAATGCCAACTTTTCCAAGACTTGGTGAAGGCCCACCAGAGGTTATTATCCCAATTTCATTTCCTTCTGTATCCAATACTTTTGAGCCAGTACGTGGGAATGGGCCACGGTCAAGATATTTGATTCCCCACCAGCGTTGGTCTCTTGATTCAATGCTGGTTTCAACTCTAGATTTCCCGATGAAATCATGGTCTAAATCGAGGCCAAAAGGAACATTTGTCTCAAATGAATCGCGTGCTAAGAAAGAAGAGTCTACAGATGATTCTTCATCATCCCCCAGCCCTGGCCAATGGAAATCCTGACCAGATAAGAGAAATCCTTTCTCCATGCGAAGAGTGTCTCGAGCACCTAATCCGACCGGAGATATTCCAAATTGTTTGCCACCACTCAAAAGTGCTTCCCAAAGGGTTTCAGCTTGATTGTTGTTGACAAAAATCTCAAAGCCTCTCTCACCAGTATAGCCAGTGGCTTGAATCCAGCCGGTAATTCCGAATTCATTTTCAGAAATCGCCTTGCCACTGAAATGTTTAATCGCATTTTCAACACCTAACACTGCTTCAATGATTTGAGGGGATTTGGGCCCTTGAAGGGCGAGAATAGAAGTGTCATCAGAAAGGTCCTCAAGAACAACTGAGCCATCTTTGGGAAGATGTGAATCAAACCAATCTTTCATTACCGGAATCATGCTAGCATTTGGCACACCTATAATTACAATATCTGATGGATGTTGCCAATCAATACAACCGGTTTCAATTATTGTTTGACGGTCAGTTACTGCAAAAATCATGTCATCAATGATAACCCCATCAGCATCAAGAAAATGGGTATACGCACAGCGTCCAGGCTGTAGGTGCTCCACTCTTTGGGTTGCAATTGATTGTAACCATTCTCTGACACCATCTCCTGAAAATCTAAAGAAGCCCATGTGTGATACATCAAATAGACCGGCATTTTCACGAGTATTAAGGTGCTCTTCCATCATTGATGAATACCAAATCGGCAACTCAAAACCATGGAAATCAACGATATTCCCGCCCCACCTTTTGTGCGCTTCGTAGAGGGCTGTTCGTACT
>CAUZFJ010000168.1:0-3797 GCA_963579105.1 Candidatus Thalassarchaeaceae archaeon | reverse complement strand
GAATCCTTCGTGTCTAATCATCTTCGATTGCTGGGTCTGGATGCCGTTTGAAGAAACGTTTTGCATGGCGACTGGTTGACTCCTCACTTGACACAGTCAAGATGTTGATGTTGCTAGGGAGTAATCGCTTGAATTGTGGCATCAATAGTCTATCTTCTAACAATAAAATAAATGCCCGGTCGCCCATTTTTCGTATCGGCCTTCCCATCGCTTGCATCAGTGAGTTTACAGCAGGTTGTTGTACTGCCCAACGGTATGATTTACTGCTCCCGAATCTCTCCTCATAGTAGTCTTTACGCGCTTTGAGTTCTTCAGATGGGGGTGGGATTTGAAGTCCGATGCATACCACAGCATCTAACAGATTTCGATGATAATCCACGCCTTCTCCTAACTTTGCTGAGTATACGCCCGCAAGCAGGATTTTTTCTCCCGCAGAACGTGCCATGTCCATATCGCGTAGAAGTGAGTCAATACGTGCTTTTGACCAACCAGATTCCTCTTTCATCACCCTGCGGCCGTGCCATATTTCACCGCCAACAATTTCTTCTAACATTGCATAAGAAGGGGCGAATACAGCAATATGACCTGGGGCCGCTACAGAAATTGCTCGAATATGGGAGCGGATTTTCTCATTATTTTGTGGCCCCCGCCTAGTATATTTTGAAGTCACGCCAGTTGCAATTGCTACTGGCCGTTTATCGGAAAGGAATGGGGATGGATATTCTTTGGAAGAAATCGGTCTTGTGCTTGGCAGGGATAGAAGTTCCCCGTACATCTCTGGTGGTGAGAGGGTTCCAGACATCAGTAAGGCTCCAGCCGCCTTTTCAAATACAGGTCCAGCCACAATTCCTGGGTCAAGTAAATGGGTGGTTAGTCGTGGTGCGTCGCCCTTGCCATGAGAGAAGATGAAGGCCAATGCGTTGTTCTCTCCTAGCCTGTCAATGAGGTTGAATAATTCTGAAAGGCGCGCGCTGGCGGTTTCTTTCCCCTCATCTAAGTCAGGGTCTAGTTCAACTTCTATTGTAGCCAGAGTCTCTGAGATTTGATTTAGAGTGAGATCGTTACCACTTATATCACTGGCTAATGCTGATGATAATAGATTCAAAAGTTCTTGATTAACAATTCGGGTCTCTTCAGATTTTTCCTTGTAAAGTGATTGAGTTTGGGTTCTGAAAAAGCCTCCTAAATCTGCACGAATCCTGTCAATTGCTGCTTTGACTGCTCGCAAATTTGCATAGGTTTCAGGTCGAACATCAAACAAACCTTTGCTTTCTTTCTCTTCAAGGGTTTCAATATGCTCTTCCATTTCAAGGCGAGCTGATAAAACCAATTCATCGTTTAATGTTCTCTGCATTCCTTTGGTAATGCGGTCAGGCAGATTGTGTGCTTCATCAACTATGATGATGACGTCATCCAATTTTATTCCCATCGCATCTAGTGATGCGGCCCGCACCCGTTCATGGAATAAGTGATTGTAGTCACAAACAATAATGTCTGCACCGATAGCACTTTCTCGTGCAACTTTCCAAGGACAAGTTGATTTGCTTTGGCCATTTTCAGTGTAACTTTTTGAAACTTGAATAAGTTCATTCACATGCAGTGGTTCTTGCAGGACTTTCAACTTTAATCCTTCAACCTCCTGAAGATACGGGCGACAATGACGGTTCTTTCTTTTGTCAGCACAAAGGCGAGAAAATATTGAAGAAAATTCCTTGCGAATGTCATCAATACACATTGATTGTTGGCCTACAAGATCTACTAATTTCACTTTACTTTGCCCCTCTTTGAGGCGTTTGTTAATGCGGCGAACTGTTTCAACAACAATGCGGTGTTGGGCTTGACGCCCAGTAAGAAAGAAGATAGTTCGTTTTTCGTTTGATGAAAATGAAGCGTCAAGTGCAGCAGAAAGGGCAGCAGCAGTTTTACCAATTCCAGTAGGGGCACAGGCAAGGTGACTGCCCTTGTTGACGAGGGCATCATACGCTTCAGTAATCATTTCTGCTTGGCCTGGTCGTAATTCTTCATGGGCGAGATAACCGGGCATTCTAGGTTCATCTGCCACCATGAGTTTGACCGGCGATTCGGACGCTCAATAAGGTTGGGTTTTTCCCACGCTTGATGATATCAAAAAGAGCCTATCGGCCTGACTCTATTCGGGGGGCCCCGCGAGGGGCCGGGGTATAACGAATCAAAGTTCGTCGTGAGGGGGTGTTCCCGCATATGCGGGAACGGGGGTATTGTTTGAATTTGCTACTGAAATGACTGAGTCGCGGGCACGGAGGCGGAGATTGAATATGCCCAGAGTGGGGGCGGGGGGGTTTTTACACCCCCCCTGGTTCTTCTTGGTGTGCATCCCATTGCTCACTTTCTCTCACCCTTTTACTCAGTATGGTCCTCATGAGAACCTCGAAGATCAATGTCCTTCAGAACACTTAGAGCATCTGTAACTCTAGTGTCCATTTTTTCTGTTTGTTGCTCCAGAAGCAGTCCAATTCCAAGCGCCATTGCGGAACTTGCATCCATTTCAAGCATCTGTTCTAGAATTTTCAATTGTTGTGATACGCCTTCACTGATTCTGATAGTCTGTCGGCGGCCAACATTTCCAGCAGCTGTCTCATCTAACAACTTGTGAAGTCCACGCCGTAATACGTCGCTACGGTTGCGCATGCCGTCAAATCCAACACGGCGCTCAATTTCGAAGATTTCCTCTTCGGTGAGGCGTACTGAAACCATCTGACTTGGACTGACCATCTGTACCGCTCCGACCTTTCCACATATGGTCGGGTATTTAATCTGTCTTACGATGTTAATACATTGTAATACCGTTATGGGTGAAGTGTAATGCAACGTAGTACAACGATTTTGTTGATAAAAAAGGCAAATAACCTAGAAATGCCGATTTTTGTAATACACACAAACGAAAACATTTTTTCAACCCTCAATGTTGCGTTATTTATCTAATTCAGCCCGTAACCTTTTAACAGCATTAGCCAAAATCACATGTTTTGTCTTTGCTTCAGTTTCTAACTCTCTTATCAGTTCAAGTGGTGAGACCTTTAATTCCCACAAATGTCGAGGTCTGCCCTTTCCACTCACAGCACCCTGGGTTGACAATACCCATCCTCGAAAGCGACACTGTTTCAATCCACTAGAAACCTGGCTTACTGACATCCCACAGTCTTCTGATAATTGTTTGATTGTAAGATAATTATTGTTTGATAATGATGAAACAACTTTGGCTACACTTTGAGGGTGACCGGCTGCAGAAAGAACTTCGGGGGGGATGTTTGCCTTCACTTCCCACTGCCCCCCATGAGTGTGGAAAAGGGGGTGTTGCTATATGATTTCAGATGAAATGCTGCTTTTATGGCTCTGTGGCTGATGTGATGAGCCTAAGGTCACCGTCAAATAGCGGAGGCGATTGGCGTGGTCCATGACGCACACTGCGAGTCGTGGATTGATGGTTTATCTTAGAACCTTGAGAGTGGCGATGGAAGATGGAATTGTCACAGATGATGAAATGGCAATACTCAATATTTTGGCCAACTGCATTGGGCTGGATGAAGGGTCTGCAAAGTTCGCTAGCGCTATTCTAAACCAGATGGAGAAATCACCTATTACATCGGCCCAGGAAGATGAATGGTCAAAGCGTCACATCGGTGATGCAACTTGTTACCAATCTGCATTGATAGCAGCTCTTGATGACGATGTGATTAGTGATGATGAGATGGCCATGCTTGATTGCTTACGGCGAGCAATGTCACTGCAACCAAATGAACATGCGTTGGTTGAAGAAT
>CAUZFJ010000167.1:0-3835 GCA_963579105.1 Candidatus Thalassarchaeaceae archaeon | reverse complement strand
CGACTTCCTGACCAATAGTAAAAATCACTATCATTGCGTAATGGGTCTGTTCCAAGCCAACCAGGTGACCCAGTTGGCCTTGTAACATTATCAGAACAAGCATCCATCAACTCAAGACAACGCAGCCCATGAATTTCAGTGGTCCAATTATCCGGTGCGTTGTAATTGTATTCTTCGGCATTTGTATACCACTCATGCACCTCAATGATTCCATCGCGGTCTACGTCAAATCCATCTCCACAACCAAGTTCACCATCCCAACATCGGTCAGAGTCATTTTGGCCATCATGGGAGTTCAAAGGGTCAAAACCATCGCACTCCCAAGCCATAGATTCATTTTTCGCACCCGTTTCTCGCATACACATCCATATTTCGTAACCATCAGGCAGTCCATCACCATCGGTATCCGCAAGTCTTGGGTCTAGGAACTCTCGCATCCCAGACTCAGTAAGTTCTGGAGGAATTCCTGTGAGTGATTTACGGTCAACAAAACAGTGGTCCAAGTCATATGGCCAACAATATTCTTCTAGAGAATTTAGGCCATCATTATCAAAGTCAGATTCATTATCAGAAGCATTTTCGTAATCAAGTCCACTTATTGTGTACACTGCATCATCCAATGTGATGTTTCTGTCAACACTGTACATTTGCTCATGTAAGTCAGGAATCTTGTCTTTATCTGTGTCCGTTATTGGCGGCCCTTCGCCAGTGGTATCGTCGGGGTGTACCGAGTCAACTTCCGAAGATGGTCTTGACATTGAGAGAAAAGCAAGGCTTCCAATCAATAACAAAGTGATGAAGAGAACTGTCTGTTTTCTGCGCATGGTATCACCTACAGCGTCCGCTGTGTACGAGAGAACCCTACGGGTTCCCTTATGATGCTGATGGAGCACAGTTCATACAAGGCTTCGTGCTATGTTTTGAAAAATCACCTTATGTCAATATTTTCCTACTTTATTGAAATGTTCAACCTAGAGAGAGAAAGTAATGAATCTTGGGTATGAACACTATCAGAACTGCTCTGTTGGCAACTAATGGAGAGTGAATAAAACTGGCTCTTTGACTGAGTACAGGGGGCTTCTTCAAGGGATGACCGCGCTCCCCGGTTGCTTAGATGACACTCTCAATCACTCATCTCGGCTCTGGCTCTGGAGGGAACGCCACTCTAATTGCCACTGATGAGACAAAAATTCTAGTTGATTGCGGGTTTTCAGGCAAACAAATAGAAAAGCGCCTAGGACTACTGGAAATCTCTCCAAAAGACCTCGATGCTATCCTCATTAGCCACCATCACATTGACCATTCAAGAGGCGCTACCATCACCCAAAAAAGGTGGGGCACAGAAATTTGGGCCAACTTCGAGACTTGTGCACGTATGGGCATGGATCCTGTTAACCAATGCCGTTTGCTTGAGCCGCTAACACGCATTGATGTTGGTGGTGATTTGAGTATTTTACCAGTATCTCTTAACCATGATGAAGCCGATAATGTCGGCTTCATTGCATCCCATCGCGGTGAGCGAGCCGCAATAGTAACTGACCTTGGTTCTTGGAATGATGAATTAGCCCGCCACATGTCTGAATGTGTACACATTTCTATCGAGGCAAATTATGACTCGAACCGATTGTGGAATGGGCCTTATCCAGAACGCCTTAAACAGCGGATTGGTGGACGAGGTGGCCACTTATCTAATCGTCAAACTGCGGACCTATTGTCAAATGTTGTGGGTAGCCATACACGTAGCATCGTTTTGAGCCATCTTAGTGCTCAAAACAATGCCCCACATTTAGCTGAAAGCGAGGTACTATTGGAGATTGATGAAGTGTTTACTGGAGACATCTCAATTAGCACCCAAGAGGGCCCGGAATTTTCCCATTATTTAGGCCAAGCAGAGTCTGAGAAAATTCCTATTTGAGTACAAAATTATGCAGGTGATTTAGAACAAATCGTCCTCATATTGCTAATATAAATCGTAGTGCTTGGAGATCTCAAGCAATTTAATTCTACCAAAACCCACATGAACAGCACTTAATTTCTGCACTCAAAGCAAGATAGAAAATATCGCCTACGGCGATGTAATCCACAGCGAAGCCATAAGAACGGGGAGGTTTAGTCACATCTGTGAGGCGGAGCGGGAGCCATAACGAGGACGCGGTTAGCGAAATCCTCGGAGTCACCATGCTGTTAGCCATGGTCGTCACTGTGATAGGTAGCGTGTTTGTACTACTCGCTCCCTTTCTAGAGGACATTAGCGACAATCGCGAATGGTCATCCGGCACAGTAGCAGCGACCCAGTTAAATGACAGGATTTTAATTGCCGCCCAAACCCCTGAGGGTAGTGGATTAGTGCAACAAAATGCTCAACTTTCTCGGTCAATGGACCCATTACAAGATGCTGAAATATGGAAGGTTCAAGCAGACCTCGGCGGTAGTGACAGAACTATTGTCAGCCTTGATGGTGACCTGCTCACCGTCACCAGTCTCAACCGTACAGCATCAATTGTAAGAGTCACCGACTCAAATTCAACACAGACGTTCACAATGACAAATCACACCAATAATTTCACCGTATCCGGATTAATTGGTAATGTCATCATTGAAGTAGAAGATATTCACGGAACAATATCACATCGTTTCGTAGAGGTCACGATTGATGGAATTCGCCTCAACAATATATTAACTGACGGTGAATTTTCAGTTGATTTAGTCAACGGAGCAAGAATTGAGAAATTGCCAAATCATCCCGTTGCAGTCAAGCAATTCCCTCGCTTCAATACAGATTTATTACTCGATGGAACACCAAGAGTCTCATTGATTCTTCTCGACCTTGACATTACGGCTTCTGCGAGCCGACATATGACCAACGTACACCTTGATTCCAAGGGGGAACTGGAATTATTTAACGGTGAAGCGAGGAATCTAATCGTTCAGGTTGAGATTGCAGGTGACCCATCAATATCACCTCAGTATATCCAACACTGGACCGGAGATTACACTCTCTATTTGGCAGGCGCCTCAATTAACGAGTACCAGGGATTTGGGCCATACGAGCGCATCTCTGGACTTGACGGCATAACTGTGCTACCAGGCGATGTACCATTCCAATTTGTTGTGATATTGCAATCGGTGGAGGTATACTGATGCGGCGCAGATTTGACGACGAAGCGGTTTCTGCCTCTATCGCTACAGTGTTACTGTTTGCAGGCGTGCTTGGCATCATTGCTGGCATGATGGTTACTATCACCCCTCTGATAAATGAAAAACACGGCTCAGTAGAAAGGCAGGCAATGGCAGGGCAAATGGAGGATTTGGCTGCTGAAACCGTCAGAATCTCCGAAAATGGCTTGCCAGGAGATTCTGCAACTTTACAACTCAGACCGCACACGGGGGAACTTGGTTGGAACTTAGCTCTTGGAGGGACATGGTATTCAGTAGCCTTCGTTGATGGTGGTAGTTTACGGCTTGATGGATTACTTGATTTAGATGACAAAACTAGAATCCGTTATTCTGAAAGTGAAGTATCTGCAGCCTGTTTTTCTGACCTTAGAGCAAACAAAGACGCAACTTGGAATTACCGAATCCCGAGTATTAATGGCACGATTCTTGCAACCCCTGCTACTACCCTTCAACAACCACTTTACGAGACTATAGTAAAATACACATCTGGAGGCTCTAGTACATCCTATTCCCTAATCCCTGGCTCAGTAATGTCTACTGAATCAACTGGACAAAGTTGGTTACAATCGGATGGCCCTTTGAAAGTGATATTTTTACGAGGTAGTGGAGGTGTCACGATGGTTCAGCCTGACTTGGTCTCCCCAACGGATGGCAAAGG
>CAUZFJ010000166.1:0-3873 GCA_963579105.1 Candidatus Thalassarchaeaceae archaeon | reverse complement strand
TTGAAGTTCGCACTGAATTGTTCTGAGAAAATGCCGGTGCAGACGCGGTAACCGTCCAATTTACATTACCTGCTAAATCACCCACAACCACGCCAAAGTAGTGGTTCACACCATCGGCAGAAGTGCCAAAAATATGTGAAGTTATATTATCATAAACTGTGAAATTAGCAATTTCATTTTGCCCATTAATAGTTGAAAACGGCGACGTATCTTCGTACAATGCATACCAAGCAATATCACTTGAATTACTAATTGGCCATTCAATACTAATCGCGCCTCCCTCATCATCACCAAGATCAGTAGCATTGACAAAAGCAACTGACTCGGGAGCCGTCAAATCAGCAGATTGTTCCACCGGTACATCCACAATCTCGATGTTAGAATAATTAGAATATACACCATTATGATACACGGCCCTCACAACATAGTCCCAAGATTTACCTGAAACGCTTGCATTATCGAATGTCATGTTTGTAGGAACGCCACTTTCATGAGGGATATTCAGGTTAGGTGTTGCACCACTCTCCCATCTAAATAATTGATAGGAGAGAAAATCCATCTCATTTATTGCGGAACCGGTCCAATTTAGCATCACGATGTGCTCACTTTGTGCGCTATCCCAGTGCACATAATGACTATGAATAATCGGCGCATCACGATACACCTGATTGGTCATTCCGGCAACCCATTCAATTACTACACTCTCAAGAGTAAGGGCACCAGGAGATGTTGAATTTATCGGCAATGTGACATTGAATGTACCACTACCTGGGACCATCATTGAGTTCAGCAGATTTGAGAGATTTCCAGTACTCGGATTGATATCAACTGTGAATGTTGCATCGTAAGTGATGTTCATTTGGCTGAGGCTAACTACCCCATCCCCAATTGAAACACCCATCGGTCTGATGGTCGTTATTTGCGTCCCATAGAAATCAACTTGGTTTTGCATTAGAGAAAATGTTTGAGTTAATGATGATGTAATATTTCCCATGTCTGTCCAATTTAGTTTGTCAACACCACTTTGTCCATCACCAGCATAACCGATTAGGTCCCCTTCAGCATTATTATCCATATCAAAGTCTAGAGAAACAGTATGCCATCCTGCTATAAATAGCCCTTTGGAAGACTCACCAGCGGCAACCAAATGTTCTGAAAGTCCATCTCCATCCATGTCGGCAAGTAACACATGTTTAGGCGCAGTATGAGGGAAAATAGTTCGTGAAGTGCTACCAATAGTGCCGTTCACTCCAAATGGCAGGACTTGCAAATAGCCCGTGGGAGTAGAATCATTTCCATCGCTAGTTCCTTGCAATGGCAGAAGAATGTCAATGCTTCCATTGCCACTCCAATCGCCGATTGAATAGTTATCCAACTGGGTTGCATTTGTTAGATTAGTTGACCAACCTACACCATTGAAAGTCGCTGTACAAACCCCCATGTCAGTATTCCCAAGCACATCTAGGAGCCCATCACCGTTCCAATCAAGAGTAGTCATTCCACTTTTGATACAATCAAAGGATGAGCCAGGAATTCCAACCACCCAATTCCCTTGGGATACATTCCACATCGTTACGTGCCCATCCATCGAATCTGCGACTACCACGGTGTCATTTCCTGAACCCCAGAATTTACCAACTGACAACGTTCCTAGGGTCGCCTGCATTGCCGACCCATTTGCTGAAACTGTAGATTCTGCCCCCAAGCCAAATGAGCCGTTTTGAGTGTTGAAAACAAATTCCTTCAGCGTCCCGTCGCTATGAATTGAAATGAGTTCTGAATCACCATCACCATCCATATCACCACTATCAATACCACTAGCAGCCGTTCCTAGTGACTGATTGCTATTGGCTCCCCAACTTCCATTTGCTTGGGTAAAAAGCATGCACGCTGTAGAATTTGTGTTGTCAAATGATGCGACATCATCCAAACCATCATCGTTGAAATCTGCTACTACTAATTCGCCAGCACCATCACAAATTGAAAACCAAGTTATGGCTGAAAAACTATTTGACGAAGACCAATCAAATGTGCCGACTGCTGGACTTACTGTCCCATTTGCCCAGGAATGGGATCGCTGAAGGAAGACTGGTTCAGGAAGCCCATCACCATCTGTATCACCAACCGCAAGAGAATCTATCGCACCAGTTGCCGCGAAGCCACCGCCGTAATCGGGTGAAAATTCTGCATACATTTCTGCATATTGTATCTGTCCTTGTGAAGGAAGGAGAATGTCTCCGATAATATTTCCAGTTGAATTAACGCTTCCACTGCTAGTGCTTAGTCCGGATGAAAATTCTGTCTGAGCACCAAGATTTCCATATCCTTGTGTGCTCCACGCCCACTCATATTGGGAATCATTGCCGATATCTAGAGTGACATCTCCGGGGGTCGATGACATTGTGCTGTAACTAATTTCAAAAACTGCATTATTCACCGTAGAGTTTCGCTCCAAAGCCAAAATCGAATCGCTATTCGCTGAGCCACCGTTGAGAGTTAACGACATTGAATAATTGCCATCAGCAAAGGTAGTGATGGTACCTTGGCCCGCGCCAGCAGCAGACAAGCCTGCAATCGGCGATAATACTGATAAAAACATCAAAGAGATGACGAAAAATGGGGAAATATCGGGTCTCTCAATAGACATAGGCCGCCCTCCAGCATACTTCCGACTTTCTTTCACCATCAAGTCATTTTCCCCTTCCTCATAGAGGAAGGTGAACTAATTCGGCAAATACACGCCATCTAATCATCAAATCTCAATATTCATTCGTTTTGAGTTCTTGGCCATTTCTTTTTTAATGCTCTTACCAACGAATCATCCATACGAGCATTCCACCAATCTGCCCGCCTCCAAATCGCATATCGACCGCGGATGCCACGCATGTCAGCACCCTCTAATTTCGCATCTTGCATATTAGAAAGTGAAAGTTTTGCCTTGACAAATTTTGCCCTTCGTAAATCCGCACCATCTAGCGCCGCTTTCATTAAATTGGCTCCAACAAAGGAGGCTTTTCGTAAATCCGCACCTGAGAAATTTGCACCTTCAAGATTAGCACCATCAAAGATTGCACGACGCAAGTTCGCGCCCTCAAAATCCGCGTCAGCCATTTGCGCCCCAATGAAGGATTGGAAAGAGAAGTCCTTCTGGACTCCGTCAGACAAAAATGTCACTCCCTTGAACGGTTGTCGAGATGTGAGCGCCCTTCAGTAGTAAGCACAGCATAACGATTCTTGCGGTTTGCATCACTACCAGGATATTCTATGAAATGACGTTCTCTGAGACGGTTTAGGTAAAGACTGAGGTTTCCGGGTGGTTCCATACCTGCGTCAATGAAAAGATCCTCCAAAACCCTAGGGGGTGAATCATGTACTCCTTCTACCTCGCGTAAATACTGAATTGCAGCCAATACTTGGTCAGGCTTGCGTGTAAGATTGTTATTATCACATAGTGTTTGAAAGGCTGCCCCGCGTTCAGGTAGTCCTGATTCTTCGGCTGCTCTACGAGCGGCCGCAATAGCAATCTCTCTAGCAGACCGAATTGAGGCAAGCGCTGTTGACCAACTTTCTTCCTGAATTCTTTTCTGCATTAGTGAATCAATATCTTTTGCATTACCTGTCAGGTCGATGTCAACATCGCCTACTCTTATCATAATTCGATTCTGTGCTTCAACTGCTACCTCTTCATCAGACATGGGAACCCGCTTGCTAAACGAACAGGGAGGTTATTTTAATCGTTCCGTCTATATCTATTGCCAAAGTTGTTAAAAAATAAAATAAGGGTGCTGGATTGATGTTGGTGTTTTATTCTAAATATTAAGATAATATCCAGATGTTAGGAAAAAACTTACTTAATTTAACTGTAATTCTAGG
>CAUZFJ010000165.1:0-3889 GCA_963579105.1 Candidatus Thalassarchaeaceae archaeon | reverse complement strand
CAACCATGGCCGAACACCCGTGACCAATAGGAGAATTGAGTGTCCCTCGCGCGCACGACACCACAACTCAATCACTGTTTCAGGGCCTGAATCTGTATCCCTACCCATGTAGGAGCCTTGCACCACGCAACTTTGCACGGTTGTAAGCACCATCCAACTCTCCCGACATAGTAAGAGCCCAAAGAACCCTCCTAACCCGAAAAAGGGTAACGGTTGATAACTGAGTCCACGTCTTGGGGTTTGAATGAGCCGCCGCGAGCGGGCAGAGGTGAATTGAAAATGAGTGATGATGTGTCAATTGATTGGGACTCAATGTCCTTCAGTTTCACACCGACTGACATGATGTATCGCTCGACTTGCAAACAAGGAGAGCAATGGCAGGAAGGTGAGTTAGAGCCTTATGGTGATATCACAATTTCACCAGCGGCTGGAGTTCTAAATTACGGGCAGGGGCTGTTTGAAGGAATGAAAGCACAGCGGGGCGTCAACGGTGGAATTGTTCTGTTCCGACCCGAGCGAAATGCTCAGAGGCTAGCTGATGGGGCGAGAAGATTAGGTATGCCGCCAATTCCTGAGGAAATGTTTCTCAGTGCTGTTGAACAAGTTGTAGCCGCAAATGCACGTTGGGTTCCACCCACCGGAAAAGGAGCACTATATGTGCGCCCAGTTTTATGGGGGACTGGGGCAATTCTTGGAGTTGCGCCAGCACCAGAATACACATTTATGATCTATGTCAGTCCAGTTGGTCCGTACTTCAAAGGAGGTATGCACCCTATCGCCCTCAAAGTTTCTGATGAGTTTCATCGGGCTGCACCTGGAGGTTCAGGCGCGGTCAAAGCAATCGGTAATTATGCGCCAGGGATGATGCCTAGTCAGAATGCAAAAAGTGATGGCTTTGCTGAAATTATCTATCTTGACGCGGTTGAGCACAGGTATATCGAAGAGGTTGGGGCAGCGAACTTTTTCTGCGTCAAGGATGGGGTGATTTACACACCCGAACTCACAGGTACGATACTTCCGGGAATCACGCGAGCGAGCATCATTGATTTGGCACGTCACCTAGGTTATGAGGTGAGAGAAGAAAAAGTGGATATTCAATTTGTCTTAGAGTCTGACGAATGTTTCTGTGCTGGGACTGCAGCGGTGATTTCACCAATAGGTGCAATTTGTCAAGGTGAAATCTGTACTTCATATTGCAACAATCAGGTTGGGCCAGTAACTCAAGAACTGTACGATTTACTTACCTCAATTCAAATTCAGGCTGGAGTTGATGAATTTGGCTGGATTCGAGCAGTGCCAACAGCAGAAATTACCGTTGAGTAAAATTGATGAAACTGTTTCAAAGTTTCCATTTTTTCTTCTTTTGGCGTTTAGGCCCTTTGGCTCTTACTTGTTTACGCTGTGAACGGGCTTGCTTGTCGCCGGTCTTTGGACCGGCTTGTTTTGTAGCAATCTCTTGCTCCTTTAATTCACGTTGTTGACCTCGCCACTTGTTACCTATCGTCTGCATCACTGCTTCTTTGGAGGTAGTACCAAGAGTTGCCTGCAAATCTTTCTTTGAAAGCCAAAGGCGACCTTCTTTGTTAGATGCGCGCTTTGGATGCTGAGTATCAGCCTCTCTTTTCATCTTGGTTAATCCAACATTTCGTGCCGCTAAAGCAAGTGTGTCAAGAGTTGGGTCAGAGACTGCGGATTCCTTTGGAACTCGGCGTCCCTGTGTACGAGTAAGTTTGACATTGAAATATCCCGGCCAGAGCACAATTCGGTCTGGATTATGGTCAGTCATGACTCTCCCTCAACTTTTGTCGGGGAACTCGTTCCCTATCAGGGCTACGGGAAAATCACTCTTCAATTAGGACGCCGTTAAGGACTCCATCCTTGCCAGGACGAGATGTGAGACGGACTTTTCCGATATCAGTTTCCACAACTGCACCCTTAGTGATAATATTTCGACGCACATAGTTGACATCAGCAGGGCTTTCAATTACGGTAACCATGTTGGCTTTCTTGGTAACGCCTTTCTTTGGGTCGTTAACATTGACAATATTGTCAGATAGGATTCGGACTGTCTTAAGGCCTGAGCGCTTTCGGTACACCTTACGAAGAGGGGTGCCGATTGTAGCGAACTGTTTCTCGGATGCAATTTCAGTTCGACGCTTACCACGGTAGCGGCTTGGTCGCTTCAAGCGACCGCCTGTTGGCTTGCGTCTTGAGATACCATGCCAGTGTGCCATTATCATCCCTCAGGGATGCGGCCGACCTACTTCCCTTATTTGAAAGCCACGATTAACACGTAGTTCAGCCGTTGGTGATTATATAATCAGTATTAGCCGCCATAATTGAGGATGAAAGCGATGATGGAAATCAGCATGGAATTGCCAGATGTGCCCGGCTCACTAGCAAAGGTGACCGAAGCATTAGCAGAAGCGAATATCAATATTGAAACAATTTGTGCGATTGGAAGAGTCGCGCCAAACGTTGCACTGGTAACCAAACAGGTACCTCAAGCCAAAGCTGTGCTTGACAAATTAGGCATCAACTACTCAGTTTCAGAACTTCTCAAAATGGTCCTGCCAGACGAACCTGGCGTTCTAGCACAATTTTCTCGTCGATTGGCTGACGCAGGCGTAAATATGAACTCAATTTACATTCTCTCAAAGTTCAGAGGGGAAACCGAACTTGTATTCAGTGTTGATGATCCGGTAAAGGCACGCGAAACTCTCAACATTCACGAATCAGTGCCTCCATAAGCCCGATGGGCCACATCCGATTACTAAGTGCGCACATATCCGCTGCTAGTTCTTGACCCAACTAGTTAGGGCCAAACTCTGACCGATTTAGGTATGGAGAATCAACTTTCAATGTTGGTTTATTGACAGTTGCCTGAGAATTGGCTGATGATTTCGCCGGCGTCATTTTTCATCCATGCTGTAACTTTGTCACTAGGTGCTAGAGGCCCAACTCCTGCTGGTGTGCCGGTAAAAATCAGGTCACCTTTCGAAAGGGCCTCTTTTTCGCTGAGCGCTGTTATCAAAGTATCAACAGAGTGGACCATCAATGATGTGTTCGAATTCTGTCTGACCTCGCCATTGACTGAAAGACAGATATCGTAATCTCCAGCAATGTAAGGAGTCCAACCACCTACAACGGCAGCACCAGGAAATCCCTTCGCCTCTAGCCATGAAGTGCCTTTTGATTTGGCCACTACCTGAGCCGTTCGGTCCGTTGTGTCACATCCCACAGCCATTGAAATTGCTTTCAAATCTGTGCCGAGTTTCACCACCAACTCAACCTCATGCTCAATTTGATTTTCTGAGTTTCCTAAAGCCATGACGACTTTGCCATTCTCATCAGCCTCAACTACTGCTATGGGTGGCATGAAGAAAAACTTGGGAGTGGAAGGTGCTACCCCACCCATCTCTTGCGCATGTGCATGGTAGTTTCTCCTAACCCCCCAAGCACCGTTCATGGCTTTGGCAGAGGGTGATGGTTCTCAAGGTTGGCCCATTGAATAAGCCGAAGGGTGAAGGGCTGGGTGCCAAGCCCAAGAGTCGTGGCAAAGGATTGGAAGTTGAAGCAGCGCAAGCCAGTACGGCACAAAAAAATCCGCGGTTTGATTGGGCGTTTGACTGAACCTTTGGCTCTTGAGGTTGATTTCGCCTCTACTTTTCTTGAGCAAGCAGAGTATGGGCCTTGGTCTCTACTGATTGTCGATAAATCTCCTTTGGCAATGGAAGTTTTACCCGATGAGGGAGGGGAAAGAATCGCATTTCCGACGCTGCGTGGGTGTTTGGCTTGGTCTCCAGAAAAAAAATGGTGCGCAGTTGACCATGGCGCAATTCCGTTCTTGCTGAATGGAGCAGACTGCATGGCAGCAGGGATTCATTCT
>CAUZFJ010000164.1:0-3904 GCA_963579105.1 Candidatus Thalassarchaeaceae archaeon | reverse complement strand
CACTGCCCTAATTGCCGGAAGGTGAGGCAAACCCTCTGGCCTTTTTCAGTCACTTTTGCCTCTTTTACCTCCTCATTATCCCACGGTAAGAAAGTGGGCTCCTTGGTATGTATCTCAATTGGTAGGGTTGCTGGCTCAGATTCATCTGTGTAAAGGGGCGCAGTCTTAATTTTGAATTCTTTTTGCTCCGAACTTAAATTAGTCATATCAATACCGGACAAGTTATGAAAGTAAACTCTCACATCATATTCGCCCTCTACGGTATCGGTGAAATCAAAATATCCTTCTGAATTATTTCCGATAAATTTTTCATTGTCATCGGTTAAACCAAATTCACTATGCCACAGTTCTACGCGTAATTCTTTGGCATCATCCTCAAATGGTTGAGCATTGTTAACGCGCATTCTTATTCTATTAACGTCATTATCAATCCAGATATTAATCCAAACCACTCCAGAACTGTCTAAGCACTCCTCGTCTGCAGGGTCGAGAAACGTATTGGATATCTCCTGGTCAAGCCATACTGAATTGTTGACACTTGAAGATAAAAAACCAGATGAAAGAGTAGACATAATGCTGAAAAATACTATTCCATAAATTATACCACCGAGGAAAGTGATACTCTCAGGGCCACGGAAAAAACCTTTTTGTCCACTGCGGCGGGCTCTAATGCGGTCAAGATTCTTGTCAGTTTTATCGTGTTTTGAAACTTCGATGTAATCATCAACTGATACTTCTCCATCATGGTCAGAGTCAAAATGTGAGACTAATTCATCGGCAGAAATGATGCCATCATTATCCACATCTAGGTTATCAGGTAGTGGATACGCATCTTTTGAGGATGGCTCCCGCTCCGACATTATGTGATGACAATCAGCCAAAGGCAATGAGGCTTTTCCTTTATTCGCAGAACAGTGTTTCTTACTTAACCAAATTAGAATGTTATTAAGAGTGGATAAAGGCAAATTTAAATAGCAATAATATAGTATAAAAATGTTCCAAATATACTGCTATTTTACCTTACTTTCATATCTCAAATAGCAAGTACCTGAAAGGGCATCACTTAATCCATATCGCTCTCCTCCGGAGAGTGATACACATGAGCCGCAAGACCCTAGCCGCCCCAACCACCATGTTGTTGGTTCTAATTTTCACCTCATTATCTCCGCTGTTGATTGGGACTTTTTCACCACAAGAACAACCTGATACTTCGTTAGAAATTGACCTGCCAGCAGAAGCTGAACTTTGGCCAGCAGGCGCGCGTTCTGGTGCCACTTCATGGCTCAAAGAAATCGCTGATTCTGATGGTGATACTGGTCAATGGACTTCCTCAGCAATTGCTGATGATGGCACCATTTGGGTTTCATTTTACTCAGCAGCAGGCCGTGACCTAAAAGTTGCAAAGTGGACCGGATGGTCCTGGGAAGTAAGTGATGTGTACACCTTTGGTGATATTGGAAAATACTCTGAAATAGCAATCGATTCCAACGGTGACCCTAGAATCGCTTCTTTCGATATAACCAATGCAGTGCTTAGAATATCCCGTCTTGAAGGAACGTACTGGACCACCTACACAGTAGCACCTGGAGAAAACACAGGTGATGGAAACCCATACTCCGGCGAAGGAAGAATTGGTTTCGCAATAGATGATAGTGATTCTGAATGGTTTTCCTTCTACGTAGACATCGGTTCAGGTGAGTACGTCCTCAAATTCGCAAATTGGGATAGTAGTGATTCATCATGGGCTTACGGAGTTATTGACGATGGATTTGGCGAAGATAGTGCAAATTACGATGATTGGACCGATGCGGGCCAGTTTAGTAGCCTTCAAATCGGTGCTAATGGCAGGCCACGTGTGGCCTATACTTGTGCAATTGTCAACAGTATCAGCGATCCTGTTACTGGAACAGTAATCAACGCATGGTATGACAAATCTTTGAGATATGCTGCATTTGATGGGGCTGGTTGGAGTATTAATGACATCGACATTAATCAATCTGGTAGTAATTATTTGCCAGCATGGTGGTTAGAACTAGAAATTGATGATAACGGAAATGAATACGTTGCCTACCAAAATACATCTGGCTGGGACAGTGTCCGTTTAGCGGTTAATACAGGAAGTGGATGGAGCCATTCCCTGATAGCCAATAGCAGCAATAATCTGGGTGAATACATTAGAGTTGAATCTGATGATACTGGTGACCTTCACATCGTTTACCAAGATTGGACCAACGATGACCTCGTGCTAATGCGCGGCAGTGGAACAAGTTGGGAAACTGTGAAAATAGACACTATTGGGTCAGTTGGGGCCTACGCTGATATTTCCTTAAACACAAATGGTGAAGAGATTCTCTCATACCATAATTTTGATGATTCAGATTTGATTATCGCCACACCAGCAGCGGATGCAGATGGGGATGGATTAGCCGATGCACAAGACCGTTGCATGAACACGCCTCTAAACAAAATGATTGACAATACGGGATGTCACTACGAGCAGCAGATTTTGACAACTTCTGGTTCCGACTCACAATATGTGGATGTAGTCAAAGGAGCCGATGGGCTCCTGCGCTTGGCTCACTTCCGCGGCATGTCTGATGAGTCCAGTATCTCCTGTGACAGAAATGTAACAAACATCACAGACGACTGTAATCTAGCCTACCGCAAACAGAACACCGACGGAACTTGGGGTAATGATGAATGGGTTGACCAAGGTGGTGAGACTGGCCGTTACGCCAGCATAGAAATCGCACCAGACGGTACTGAAAGTATCGCCTTCCACGCTAAAACAGAAATAAACAGTTTTAATGTTGTAAAACAAACCGCAGCGAAAATTGCCACTAAAACCGGCTCAAGTTGGTCCGTCACAACAATTGCCGAAGACAATTCAACCGGTTGGTATACTGACTTAGCAATTGATTCACAAGGAAACAGAGTAGTGTCTTATACTGACAATACTGGTTCGTACTCAGTTCTAAAATTAGCCAGAGAAACCTCCCCCGGAGTTTGGAGCGAGGAGGTTGTGCAGGTGAACGGAACGTTTGCTCAAGTCAATTTCCTAAATGATGTGGCGCATGTGAGTTATTATTCATCTAATCCACAAATGATTCGCTTAGCAATTGATAATGGAAGTGGTGGCTGGGATATTCATAATGTAACTACCAGTGGAATGGTGAATTCCTATCGTCTTGACACAACCGTATCTGATGATGGAAGACTTCTAATCAACTTTTTCCGCGGGCATGATACCTCATCTGAGACCACTTGTGACGCACCTCAAGAGTGTACTGTACAAGTTGCTGAATGGAATGGGTCAGCATTTACATACAACATTTTACACCAAAATACTGACGACGGAATTTCATACCTTTCAGTGGATATTGATTCAGCGGGATTAATTCACTCAGCATGGTACAATAGTGGATATGGCTCACTCCAAATTGCATCACCTACACCGACAGGGTGGGAAACTCTTACCTTACTTGATAATGAAAATAGCGGTACATATCCAAAGATTCTAGCCGATGAAAATGGTTGGGAAAATGTATGGTACCACAGTAATGGTGACCCAGAACAATTACGCGAGGTCAAGAGGTTTGCATGGGAGGCTGACCACGACTTTGTTGACAATGATGATGACCAATGTGCAAACACACCTTACGGTGCAGAAGAAGTTGATATGTGGGGCTGTTCTGAGGAACAAAGAGATGATGACTTTGATGGCGCCTCAAATGCTGTTGACTTATGCCCCAACACACCGGGTCATGAAAGACACCTAGCAGATTCTGATGGTTGCTCACCTAGCCAAAAAGACTCTGATGAGGATGGGACAAATGATGCTCAAGACTTGTGCCCGAACACCGTTGACCTAGAAACAGTGGACAATACAGGATGCTCGGATGTA
>CAUZFJ010000163.1:0-3933 GCA_963579105.1 Candidatus Thalassarchaeaceae archaeon | reverse complement strand
AAGCCTCATGCAACGTTTTTGATGCTAATTAATGGCATATTATTGTTGTTGAATCAGATATCAATTCAACCATCAAATTTATTTTCAAATTGACTATAATTTCGCAGATTAAATTCTTACCTAACGAGAGAATCATTTTGAACCGTGACCTCCGGGATTGATGTTCATGGCCGCTTTTATTGAGCATCCGCGTCTCACTGCAGAGTCAGTAGAGGCTAGGGCGTATCAGATTGAAGCAGTAGCCGATTGTTTGGGCGCACCAACTTTGTTGGTATTGCCTACGGCCCTTGGTAAAACTCCAATTGAATGGATGGTGCTGGCTGAGAGGCTTCATTCAGTCGGTGGCAGAGCCTTGATAATCGCACCAACAAATGCACTTGTGAATCAGCATTTTGAAGATTTAAAAGCAGTAATAAAAGACCAGGAATCAGATGATAGCATCACCTCAATGAGTGGCTCTATAGATTGGCGCAAACGACAAAAGCGTTGGGATGCCGCTGAAATAATAGTTGCAACACCACATGTAATTCGAAATGATGTCAATCGTGGTTCAATTGACCTATCAGATGTCACGATTCTTGTTGCGGATGAAGCTCACCATTCAACTGGTAAACACTCGGCTGCAGAAGTGGGTGACCTGTATCTGCAATTTGCAGATAACCCACTAATTTTGGGTGCAACTGCCAGTCCAGGATCAACTCGTGAACAAGTTGAGGAGGTTTGTAACCGACTCGGTTTGAGGCGAATTCACTCTCGCTCGGCAGAGAACGCGCTGTTATCCCCTTATGCTGCTGGATTGGAAGTAAAAGAGGTATTTGTTGAAGTTGATGAGGGGCTAAAGTTGATGGCCGCGCCTTTACAAATGTGGTTAGAACACCTTGTTGACCAACTTCGCAGGTTAGGCTACCACGTACACACCGGCCGGGCAACAAGCAGTCAATTGAATGAAACACGAGGGCGAATTCAAGGAGCCATTGTCAGGGGAGAGGGATTAGCATACAATGCCGCTAGGCAATGCGCTCAAGCACAAAGGCTGCTGAACCTTATCGGTTATCTCCTCAGCCAAGGGGTAGCCGCATCAAGAGAATACCTCAGCCGTTTAAAAAATTCAGGTGAAAATGGCGATAAGGGTGCATCTGCATTCTTTAATGATGGCCGGATCACTCAACTATTTGAAAATCTTAAGCAGAGTCCTGAGTTACACCAAAAAGTAGGTAAAACTGTAAATTTAGTGCTAGACCAAATAGAGGCTCACCCAGAAAGCCGCGTCATCATCTTCGCTCATTTCAGAGATACAGTGCATGAAATAGTAAAACGGTTAGAAGATTCAGGTCAGGCAAAACCAGAACGATTTGTCGGTCAGAGTAGCAGAGACGGCAGCACTGGAATGACTCAAAAAGCCCAACTCGAAGGTTTGCAAAGATTCAGAGAAGGAAAATGCAATGTTCTAGTTTCAACATCTGTAGGTGAGGAAGGGTTAGATGTCCCTAGAGCAGACCTTGTAATTTTTTATGAACCCGTTGGCAGTGAAATACGAACGATTCAGAGACGCGGAAGAACTGGAAGGCATCGAGCAGGAACTGTGCACATACTAATCGCTAGAGATACTAGAGATGAAGGTGCCAGAGCATCAGCACTTTTCCGTGAAAAGAAGATGAAGCAAGCGATTGATAAAGTTCGTAGAAATATGGGCCGCCCAATTGATGATAATCCGGTTGAACTTTTGAAATCCTTCAAAGTCCGGCAAAATGGAATTATTGGTTCAGCACACGCCTTCATGATGTCAGAAATGAAGCGCTTAGCACCCGAATTAGGTGAACTAACATCCCGAGTTAAAACTACTGTAGAGGGTCAAATTCCAGATGATAACATCGATGAAACAAAGGATGGGAATAAAGGTAAAAAGTACGATAATGTACCTTCTAGACTCCGCCCTAGGGGGCAAACTGGCCTTGATTCGTTTGCATCCTCTGTGCCATCTCTAACCATTGAAGAAGAACAACAAGAATCTAACAATAAAATTGAGGACGAAGAAATAGATATTAATGAGAATCTTGCAAAACTAGCAGTTAGAGCTGCTGAAGATATCGTTCAAGCATTAACCACAGAAGCAATTGACCCTTTGGCACACGAAGCTGACATTCCCTGCCGAATTGTTGTCGACTATCGGGAATTAAACACCTCAATTGCTGCAACTCTTCGACTTCAAGGTGTAGATGTTGATGTCAAAACATTAGCAATAGGTGATTTCAAAATTGGAGACAGGGTCTTAGTAGAAAGAAAGCGGGTACGAGATTTTGTTGATTCTCTATTGGATGGTAGGCTGCTTGAGCAAGCACACCGATTGATTGCAGCAGCTCCGCGTCCTCTTTTGCTCATTGAAGGCGGGGGACTCTTCACGCAAAGAGCAGTACACAATAATGCATTGATGGGAGCGTTGGCAACGTTGACAATTGACCTAGGCCTTCCGGTGGTCACAACTCAGGATGGCGAAGAGACTGCTCGGTTCCTCATCATCGCTGCTCGTCGTGAACAGGCATTATTGGGCGCGCTAACAAAAGAAGCAAGAGAGAGGATGAAACTTGGTGATGAAATAGACCAATCAAACCCTTGGTTTGCAAACCAAATTCCGGGAGGTAGTGGATTAGATGAAAAAACCACAATTGATGCAACTGAATCATTAATTGATTCGGGCCTTGAAGCCGAGCAGAAAGTGGTTTTGAAGACATCAAAGAAAGGGGCCCTAGATCTGAAGGATGAAAAACAGAAGCAGACTAACAAACTTCACCTGCTAGAATCTCTACCTAATATTGGGCCAACAACCGCAAGACGCTTATTAGAGCACTTTAAATCTATAGAGGCGATAACTAAGGCAGATGAAGCGGAACTTTGCCAAGTAAGTGGTGTCGGTCCAGCAAGTGCTAGAACTATCTTAGAAGTGTTGAGGAAATAGACTCAACAAACTCAGTTCAGTTACCCATGACGAGTACTCTTGTCTTCAACTGTGCATATCTATCCTTGTAAGCGCCGAGTGCGAATGCAACTAATTCTGGCAAATGTATTGCAGGCATTTCAACATCACTACCAGAAACTCGGCCAGCCTTCACCTGGTAAGAATCAAGATTAATGTGAGAAAGAGGGCAAGCAGAAGCCATCACCATAGCACCTTCGCTTTTTGCATCAGAAAGTACTGATGCTGTCATTTTCAGCGCACTTGATTCTTCAGAGAGTAATGAAGGGAAGCCTACGCTTTTCGCTTTACTATCATAATGAACAGGTTCTCCACCCAAAGCTTCAATCAAATCTTCAAAGTAATGTGGGTCATAAATATCGTCATCTCCACAGGAGCCATCTTGTTGCATCACTGAGCCATAATACCCAGCGACAGGGAAATCAATAGGGTTTTTTACTGCAGCCGAAACAACATCCAATCCAATATCCTCTACCAAAACATGGAGCAGGTGACGCATCTTCATTGTCCCTTCAAATCGGAGACCACAAATTGATTCTAACTGCTCGTTTACTCGCTCACGTAAGTCAGCATCTTCTGTCAACTTGCCAAAATCCTCAGACATGTTACCTTGGCAACTAGCACAAGGAGTAAGTACATCCAAACCTTCGGCTTCAGCCTGGGCAAACGTACGCGCATTCAAGGCAATTTGTAATTCCCAATTTGCTTGCTTGATGACACCAGCACCACAGCAAGCAGCACCGTTGAGAGGTACTAACTCGATATCTAAAGCACGGGCTAAAGCAAGCATTGCATCTTGGACTTCTCTCGCTGAATTTAGAGTCACGCATCCTGGAAAATATGCATATCTATTCTTTGCCATTTCAGAACCTCCTGTCAAATTTATTAAAGATTGCAACCACCTCATGGTGGTCATCAACTGAAGTATTAATCATCTTAGGCATCTTACCAACGCTTGCTGG
>CAUZFJ010000162.1:0-3963 GCA_963579105.1 Candidatus Thalassarchaeaceae archaeon | reverse complement strand
GAATGTCGATGAGCCGAGTAGTGCAAGCAATCCAGTTATTGTTGATGATGTTGAAACGTTATCAAAAGGTGCACTTTTAGACGCTGACCAAGACTGTTTTAGATTCCAACTACCAGACCATTTGAGAGCAATGACGATGGTCATACATTGGACCTCAGTACCACTTGAGATTGAGCAACCTCACACCCCACCTGAGTTGATTAGAGAAGGAGGAAAAACTCCTCGTAATCCAGCAGTAAAAACCACTTTTGAAGCAGGTCAACAAATTACCGAAATTTTCTATGAAGACCCCCCTGATGGAAGTTATTTGGCTTGCTGGTCGGGCGAGAATAATCATTTTCAAGAATATGCGTGGTTCGGAAGATTATCTCATGAGGGATTGGGAAGTGCCTCTCCTACACAATTCTCAGGAGATGCAAATTGGCTCGCGGGTGAGGCGTGGGTCGGCGAAGTAGAACAAACCTCAGAAGGGATAGGTTCACACGGATTGACACTGACAATTGGCTTAATTGGCACGATTGCCGGGTTATTGGGCTATACAATCCCTAGCAACAATCCTTGGTCAAAGCGTTATATTCTGCCTGTAGCACTATTGTTGTTGATTGTTGGCGGCGTTACCTCACCACTTGTGGGGATGACAGGAGAGGCGCCTCTTGAAGGTGAATTGACTCTTGATGAGGTGCTAGCAAATCGTATGGCAACAGTTGATGACGCTGGTCAATCAGAATCAAATGCGAATGCTGCAGCAGGATTCTTTGGGTTGGAATCTGGTGAAATTCTGTCTCTCAGGATGCATATTACAGGAGTTCACCCAACCGGTGATGGCAGGTGGCAAATTCACACGGAAGAAATGGAAAATATCAGACTTGATAGCCATGTATTCGGTTGGGTTAGTAATCATCCAATGGGTGCAACTGATGAGGTGAGATTCATCTTGCAGGCAGGCCGTTCTCTCACCCTTGACTTACTGATGTTAGAGGCTTTACTCGTTGTAGATGAGAAGCCCGCTGGAGAATTAATACATATTGAATGGCGAATGGCATCTACACAACCTGCTGGCTCTGCCACCGAGCCAATCTGGTCAACTCGGCCTGACTCTATTTCTTCCACTGATTGGTCAACACTTCAGGATGAACTATATCCACAATTATTGACGATTTCATATTGTGACTGTGGAATTGATGGAATGGAGGTAAGTTGGAGGTCAAGCGACATCTTTGATGCTAATAGTATCCCTCAAGTTGAAGGGATTTCAGTTGCCACTGGATTAGTATCTAATGAGAATATGTGGCTTGCTTGTGGTATCGGTTTACTGCTATTTGCTGGCGCAATTGAATATTATAGGGGAAAAGCGGCTGAAAACCTTGCCAAAAAATACCTTTGAAATCATTCAACAAAGCCGCTATAAGAAAGAATCCTGTTGTTCTTTTGATTCAATCAAAACTACCTAGGATATCATCCAACATTTTCTTCTCTTCATCATCAATGATACCGTCATCAAGAGCGACAAGGATTTTCCCACGCTCATCATCACTGAGATTTGCTGCTTCCATAGCACCCTCAATCAGTGCCAATTCCGCAATTGTAACCTTGCCGTCATCAACTGCTGTGTTAATTGCTGCTCGTGTAGCAATCCTTGCAGCTTGTCTAGGTGGAATCTCTAGAGCAGCAGAAAGTAGAGTCAGTTCGTCGTGTTCATCCTGTGTGAGAACACCATCCTCGTAGGCTCTGTGATAGGCCTCAAGTAGAAACTTTCCATATTGATCAGGATGCAAAAGAACATCCCTAATTAAACCATAATCAACTACTCTCTTTGACACCGGAGATGAGGTCACAAGTGAGGAGCGTATCTCCTTCACTGCCATATCTTTCAAACCATGCCCAACCCATGCTAGCCCAAGTACGATTACTCCAGAACCAAGCCACTGCATTGTTGCCGGTGCGAAAAGTGAGCCTGGATGCATAAGTTGATTGAGTCCAATGACGATTAACAGAGAGCCCCAAAACATCTCTAGCCAGTCGTTAACATCTCCCTCTTCAGCGAGGTCATCTAGTGTTGGCTCATCCTCTGTCATCATTTTGGCACGGTGCACAATAGCCCTTCAAACTATCCACATAATCAGCCGATAATTAGGCTGAAGTCCTGAGATTACCTATTTTCAACAGCCAACTTCCTTGTGGAAAAATGAGTGGATTCGGAAGTTTATACTTGGTATATTTTTTCATTGATTTACTAATTCCCGAGTAAGAAAAGTGAATTACCATCGCTATCCTCTTGAACCTTGGTTTCTAGACTTGCTTGCATGGCGACGGTAACGAGTGGTTCCCCCTCTCAGTTCGGCTTGCCTAAAAAAATGGTTGAGTTTCTCTCAGACGTCTGGGGAATTACCTCTTTCCACCCCCCTCAGATTGAATCTTTACCAATAGTATTGGCCGGCGAAAATTTGCTGCTAGCAGCGCCAACTGCTAGTGGAAAAACACTAGTAGCGCAGTTGGCAATTTTCAAAAAATTAATTGAAATTGAACCAGGAAGCAGAGCAATTTACATCGTTCCATTGAAGGCATTGGCAAGTGAAAAAGTTAGTGAAATGGAAGAACTTGCCCAGCCCCTTAACCTAACTGTTGGTATTGGTATCGGCGACAGAAGTACTGAAAATCGTAAGATTGATGATGCAGACATCATTGTTTGTACGTCGGAAAAGTTTGATTCACTTCTTCGTAACCGGAACAATTTTCTTGACAAAGTAAGCATAGTCATCGCAGATGAAATTCATCTTGTAAATGATCCTGGCCGCGGACCCACGTTGGAAATTAATCTAGCTAGAATCATGCACGAGAAGCCCGATGCCCAGATTGTTGCATTATCTGCCACTGTTGGTAATTCTCAAGAAGTAGCCGATTGGCTGAAGGCAAAACTAGTAGTTTCAAATTGGCGACCAGTGCCACTTCGTTACGCGACTTTAGCAGACCTACAAGTAGAAGTGCGTAAAGAAATATGTGGTGATTCAGCAGATGTACCACTTCCGCCACCAAAATTTCTTGATGGCCCAAAATCAAACCAAATATGGTCTGTACTCTGTGACACTATCAAAGATGATGGCCAACTATTATGCTTCGTTTCAACAAGAAAATCGGCTCAATCTGTAGCCAAGGATTTAGCGAAAAGAATGAAGAGTAGGGCTAAAAAAGATGAGAATGAAAAATCGCTAAAAGTTTGGCAGAACCTTGCCGAGAAATCAAGGTCTGGCACAGAAGGTTCCCAAACCGGCGACATACTGGCTGATTGCCTAGCCGGAGGAGTGGCTTTTCATCACGCCGGATTGACATCACAACAAAGAAAACTGATTGAAGACTCTTTCAAACGTGGTGACTTAGTTTGTATCAGTGCCACCCCTACTCTCGCTGCAGGCGTGAATTTACCAGCACGTCGAGTCCTAATCCGTGACCTACGCCGCTGGGATGGGAGTGGTAGTCAACTGCTTTCAACAATAGAAGTACAACAGATGATGGGTCGAGCAGGGAGACCTCAGTTTGACGATTATGGTGAAGCGTGGATTCGCTGTAAGAGTATTCTTGATGCTGATGTAATGTCAGAACTATATTTTGAATCCGAGCCAGAAGATATTGTTTCAAAACTACACTTAGAATCACCAATGAGAATGCATGTTCTCTCAGCGATAGCAACCGGTGGCCAATACAACCGATTGGCCCTTGGCGAGTTCTTTAGTCATACTTTTTTAGCCACGGATGTGCCACCTGAAAGCCTCGCTGACAACATTGACGGAATTGTTGACTGGTTGTGTGACCATGGTATGGTTGAAAGAATGGGACTAGATGAAAAGTTGGCCGCAACAATTGAATCTAATCGTCAACAAAAAAGTGAGGAGGTTTCCGAAAAATCACACAAATCTGATGAAGAAGAGGATTGGGATGACACTCTGCCGCCTTGGGCTAGCGCCGCCT
>CAUZFJ010000161.1:0-3966 GCA_963579105.1 Candidatus Thalassarchaeaceae archaeon | reverse complement strand
GTGTGATTCAACGATGTTCCACCCACGCAGCCCTTGCATTGAGCGCAAAATCCCGTAGTTAGCAAAGTCAGCACCATTGGGTGAGGAGCCGCCGAAGAAATCACCAGCAAATCCACCTGATAATACATCTAATTGGTAGGTTAGATTTTCTTCTGCTGGCAGTTCAAACATTTTACCACGGCTCTTGCCGACCATGCGCATTATAATGCCACCGAGCCAAATCGCTTTCCATTTTTGTAACGCACTAAAACTTTCAACATCCGAAACATATCTGAGTGCCCGGCGAGATGAACTGTAAGAATTGTATATCACGGGAAGAATTGACTTTCCTAGAATATCCCCACTAAAGTCCATCCATTGGTCTTGGGCTTCTTCACTTCCTTCGGTAGGGAATTTCTCTCCCCCCTCATAGTTTGAGTTAATGTAGTGGAGAATATCATTTGAGTCATTGACTTGAGTTCCATCCCCATCGACAAATACCGGTGTTGCATTCCACTCTGACCATTTGAGTTCCGTTTTCTTCATAGGGTCAACTTCTACTTGGCGATAATCAACTCCTTTCCATGAAAGAAGACTCCTCACTTTCCAGCAGAATGGGCATGTTTCAAAGGCGTAAATAGTGGGTTTATTATCAACCGATTTTTCAGGAACTTTAGTTGGCTGAATGCCACTCTCACCTTTGCTCATGATTTGTTCGCTGAAACCCCTATTTACAACACTTCGCCTTTAGGGAATAAACAGTTGAAATGTGGAAACAATCAATTCTTAGCCGTCATCAACATAGCATTGAGGCTGTTCGGTCCGCTAGCGATAGCAGAATAGGGTGGTGAAAGATTGGTAAAACTAAGGCAAATCGCTGAAGATTTTCTCGTCACTGAATTAGGTGGGCCAGAGCCGGTAGTCGGCCCGGAATTTTCTGATAGCGAACACCGGCTCTACCGTTTAGAAAAGCGCAATCACGACACAATTGCACTTTTGGCACGCCTCTCAAGACATTTCCAACTCTCACGCCGTTCTTTTGGAATTTCAGGATTCAAAGATAGGCATGCAATAACCTCTCAAATGCTCTCACTTCCTGCTGGTAAAGGGCAAAAATTGCCCACAGAAATTGGCCAACAAGTTGGAGATTTGAGCCCCGACTTAACCGGTGAAGGGTGGCGACTAACTCTTTTGGGTGGAAGCGATAAAAAATTGCGAAGTGGCAGTCATTCTGTTAACCACTTCGTAATCACAGTCCGTGATATCAATCAACAACAACTCGAAGGATTACCACGCCGTCTTGAGCAGGCAAGAATTCATGGCTGGCCAAATTGGTTTGACACACAACGCTTTGGTTCAGCTGTTGGGCACCGGCTGCCAGGAACTCACGTGATTGCTGGGGAATATGAAGCAGCGATGAAACTTCATCTGACAGAACGCAATAAATCTGACCGTTCTGATAAGCGCCGCGATAAGAAAAAATTCGCCGCCGCTTGGCCAAAAATCTCTCACATCAAACCCGAACACAAACCATTTTCTAGATTGTTGAAAGCCCAAGCAAGGGCACTCGAAGAAGGTGTTGAGAATGGAGAATTGTGGCGGCGTGTGTACATGGCATTGCCTTATGATATTCGAGGCATTTGGATATCCGCATGGCAATCCAGAGAATGGAATTCTGACTTGGGAGGTATTTTTGAATCACACTTCCCGCATCACCTTTTGCATTTGGTGAAAATTGGAGTAGGAGGACCTTTTCTTTTCCCAGAAGCACCGTCAGGAAAACGAGGAGCGCCCAAACGTCACCTCATTGCAGATATTGAAGAAACCTTAGAAAAATTACCTGATACGATGGAAATGCCCCATTCAGACCTTGACCTCACGGCGATTGATCAGTATCTTTCCAACCACCCGCGACCTCTCATGATTAATTCTGAAATAGGTTCCACTGAGGCAGAACGCGATGAGATGAACAGTCGTTCTAAGGGTAAAAGGTGGGCCATCACTTTTGATTTTGAATTACCACCAGGTGCTTACGCTACGGTATTAATCAAACGATTATTCCATTGAGTCTATTCCATTCCGTTGTTTGAAATGAATAGTGGAATTGCCAAGATAACTCCACAGAATGCCGCACCAAACAAGCCACAAACCGCGGATGAGCCAATGGTCGTCATGCGATAAAATTCCGCTTCATCACCATATATGTCGGATGGATAGGGTGTGGCGGCGGCAACAACAATACTCATGATATAGCCAAGTCCAAGCGCAGCCCAAGCAATCCAGAATCCCTTTTTCTTGAAGGATTGAATTAGCCAACCAGAATACAAGTAGGCAACTCCAGCAATACTTCCGACTAATCCTTGGACGATATAAATCCAAGTTGGTAGCATATATCCAGTAAGGTCTTCACCACCCATATCAGACATATAGGAGTTAAAGTAAGACATGCCTGCAGCAGTTACAATCCCCGAAATAACTGAAAAGCCACCATAAACCATTAGCAGTATGCCAATTACTTTGGCTGCTTGTGAAGGCTGGCCTGCATAAACTACTGGCTGACCATATGGTGTTTGTACAACACCACCTTGAGCAACTTGGCCGCCAATTATCTGTGGTTGAGGCGCTGCACCTTGTTGCGGCGGAGGGGCTCCGTGTTGCGGCGGAATACCCTGCATGAATTGAGTGCAGCGGGGCGATTGGTTTCAACTCTCTTCTTGGCTGCATTGCGGATAAGGTTGCAACATCGGCGGCGTAAATAAGTCTGAGCAATCCCGCTGAACCACAGAAAGTGAGAGTATACTTGTAGCAGTCAAGTCAACTGTAACCGGTGTTAGACTAACTGTACTTGGCACATAATCCTCAATAGTTTGAGTGATAATTAGTTGGATACTATCTCCAGCAGGAATTACAACATCCATACCAAAGAATTCCATCTTTGCATTCACTGTTTGGCCAGGCAACAAAATACTCCCCTCTTTGCCTCCTGCATGGAATCGTAAATCCATCACAGCGTGTCCTAGATGCATCCCATTACTAGCCAACACCATCTCGACCCCAAGATGGCCTGATGTTCCAACTAATGGCGTGGTTGTAGCATCAATATGGAGGGTAGGATTCCCAACAATTCTGGTCTCATTTTCAAATTGGGAAGATGAAATTACCAATTGAGAAGTTGAAGTCACAAATGTCCCCCCACTAACCACTTCAAATTGGTCAAGTCCGAACTCCAACCATTCAATATCAACAGGTGGATATTGCCCTTCAACTCGCCAACCACCCATGTTATCCTGAATCTCAGCGTGTAGTGCAGGTTGTGGTCCTTTGTTGTACAAATAGAAATCAAACCATTCAAGCAAATCATCAGCCCAGTCCCAGCGCACTGTGAATGGGTAAGCCTCACCACCTCTTCCAGAACTCAAGCCAGAGTGACTTTCGTTACGATCTGGATAGTCATGCCCCCATTGTCCGTACAGACCTTTGGTGTCAAAACCAGCTTCGACCATTATGTTGTGAGTTGGGAATGCCATGTGTGGGTCAACATTCCAATCTTGCATTCCGTGGATAATGTAAACCGAGCCATCGTAATTTGCTACTGCCCTGTCAAGGAAGGTACGCTCTTCCCAATAGTCACTGCCTAGCCATGACAAATCATCTCCAGTAAGATAGGCGCCAACGCCTGCATAGTACCCTTCCATGTAACCTTCACAAGCGTTTTCGGTGTCTTCTAAGTCACCATCTAAACCAAAACTTCCGTACACTCCGTTGTGCATTATTGCACCACGTGCTTCCATGCTCCCGTTACGCCACATCAGATCTTGCACTCCAATAAGTCCCGACATCGGCACGATTGTTTTCAGATGTTTTGAGCCAGACGCTGCGGCTTCCCATGGCGTACTTCCATCGTATGATTTGCCGATGACACCAACGTTACCATTAGACCAGGCTTGTGTTCCTAGCCATTCAATAGCGGCATGAATACCTCTTTGT
>CAUZFJ010000160.1:0-3992 GCA_963579105.1 Candidatus Thalassarchaeaceae archaeon | reverse complement strand
CAGCTCCTGTTGGTTCTCCACCACCATTTGGAGACATTAGTCGCCAAAATAAAGCATGATTCCAAAATCCTCCGCCGTTGTTTCTAACCGCAGGACTATCTGTGTGGTTTGCCAATAAGTCTTCAATGGACTTACCTTCCATTTCAGTACCAGAAATAGCAGCATTTAGGTTACTTGTGTAAGCATTGTGATGTTTGGTGTGGTGTATCTCCATAGTTAGTGCATCTAAGTGTGGCTCAAGTGAGTCATAATCATATCCGAGGTCAGGTAATTCAAAGGTCATAGTTCATCCCTAAACAAAGAATCAAGGGGCCCCCACTATCAATTCTTGCCTTCATTACTTTAACAGTTCTTTAGCAATCTTGATTTCATTCCGAGTCCCGCCCACTACACATGGGGAGGATTGCTGTAACAGATGGGATGGATGATATTGCCGTCAAACATCTCGAAGAAATGGGTCACGAAGTTGTGTTACAACATTATTCTCCAGAAGAATTATCATCCGGTGCTCTGTCAACATTTGATGCAGTAGTAATACGAAGTGCAACGAGAATGACTGAAGAAGTCATCCTTAATTCCAGTGGTCGAAACGGTCAACTAAAACTTATCGGCAGAGCAGGTGTGGGAATTGATAATATTGACTTGTCTGTTTCAACAAGTAGTAAAATCGCGGTTTGCAATACACCCGGTGCTTCTACTCATGCAGTTGTTGAGTTGACAATTGGTCATCTGCTGGCGTGTGCCAGACACATTACTACGGGAGACCGAACACTCCGGGATGGTGAATGGGCTAAAAAGCAACTCAGAGGAACTGAATTATCTGGTAAAAGATTGGGTTTGATTGGTTTTGGGAGAATTGCACAAGGCGTGGGCCAGGCAGCCAGGTCCCTAGGGATGACACTACACACCTACGACCCTTACTTACCCGCGGAAATTGCGGCAGACCAACATTGTCAATTACACGATGAAATTGATGAGGTTTTCCGAATGTGCACCCACATCTCAATTCACTGCAACCTCACTGAAGAAACACGTCATTTGGTCAATGCTAAAAGATTGGAAATGATGCCAGGGATTGGAATTGATGGGGTACCATGTGGCAATCATATTGTGAACTGCGCCCGTGGAGGAATCGTTGATGAAGTGGCTTTGTTGAAGGCATTAGAATCAGGCGTGGTTTCATCTGCAGCACTCGATGTGTTTGAGAAAGAACCTGCTTTAGACAACCCTATAATTCACCACAGGAATTTCCATGGAACCCCACATATTGGAGCAGCCACCATTGAGGCTCAGGCAAGAATCGGTGAAGAGATGGCCGCCTTACTCATTGATTTCTTTGATGGTAAGAAACCAAAATCCATTATCAACCCTGAGGTTTTTTAATCTAAATAAAATCAAAATTATTTTCTAATTAATTGGATTATTCCAGTTTATGCATCGCAATTAGATGACTGCTAAATCCCTCTAATTCTGAAGGAATTACAATTCCAGAAATCGGTTTCCCTCTACCAAGTCCCGCTTCGTTCTTTGCGGCCCATACATCGGAATTAAAATCGGTAATTATTGTAGTCAAACTACGTAATCCTTCACCTAAGTCGCCATTTCCTAATTCACTCATCGGAAGACTGGGGAATGTACGAACATCAACCGCTGATTCACCATAAAGTGTGGATGAAAGATGATGGCAAAGGAATGGGCAAATGGGGCTAAACATCGTCAGCAAATCCCGTACAATTCGATGAACTGTCCATGCGGCCCCAGTGTCATCATGGTACAGCCTATTTTTTGCCATTTCAAGCCAATGACTTGGGAAAACCCCAGTACCAAAATTCTTGATTGTTTGAGCCGCAGTATAGATATCTATATTTTCCCAAGCGTCTCTAACTGTTAGGTTTACTTCAGCAAATTCTGATAATATCCATTGCTCTGATATACTCAATTCTGATGGCACTGTCTCTAAATCTTCAGGCACTTCAAACTGGCTTGCAAAACGAGCCACGTTGAATAATTTTGTAAGTACGCCGTAATACTTGGCCTCAATCTCTTCAGGATTGATTTGGAAGTCATCCCCAACCTGCGCATCACAAGCCTTCCACAATCGGAAACATTCCGATCCAATCTTGTTGGCTTTCAGGTTTACCGTTTTATTTGGGCCTTTGACCTTCCATGAACCGGTCCTTCCACCAGCCCCACATTCTAAAACTGAATTAGCGTCAATTCCATTCCCTAATGACTTGGACATCTTTCGGCCCCAAGGGTCCATACCTAATCCATCAATCCAAACATTCTTGAAAGCCGGTTTATCAAACAACAGTGCTGATTTCAACAAAGTGTAATACAGCCAGGTGCGGACAATTTCTTTTCCTTGAGGACGAAGACCTGTTGGAAATGCGCGCTCAAATGTTTCGCTATCATTAAGATAGCCTGAAACGTAGAGATTCGAGTTTGAGGAATCCATCCAAGTGTCGAATACTTTTTCTTCACCTTGAATATTACCGAGGCTTTTCTCCATCCGAGACCAATCACCTAAGTCTTCCTTGGTATCTCTGTCTAACACTCTTGAATTTTGAGGAGGGGACTCTCTCCAAGGTTGAACATAGGTACCAACTGGTGGCACAATGACTTTGCGTTTGTCTTCCGAATACCAAATAGGGATTTCAGTATGATACCAACGTCTCCTACTAATTGGCCAATCAATTGAGATGTTTTCCATCCAATCTAAGAGGAATTGTTTGTTTCGCGGGGGAGTGAAATTGATTTCATCAGCTAATTCAGCAATCCTCTCCTGCTTGTGGGTTTGACGAATGTACCATTCCTTCAATAAAATAATTTCAACCGGGTTTTTCCCTCTTTCTGAGACTGGGACTTCTTGCTGACGGTCCTCCACTGATAGAATTCTACCATCAGCCTCAAGGCTTTCAATTACAGTTTTGCGTGCCTCGATAACTGACATGCCAACCAAGGGTCCGCTGATTTCAGTCATACAACCATCCAAGCCGATGGCTTGGAATGGGTTCAATCCTAATTCCCTGAAAACAGTAACATCGTTCTGGTCTCCGAATGAACAAACCATCAAAACACCAGAACCAAAATCAGATTTAACCGATGGATGGGCTCTTATTTCAACGCTAGTTCCTCTCCCATTTACTTCAACAGGCAAGTGAATTTGTTGGCCCACCAAATCTAGATATCTTTCATCATCGGGGTGTACAATGACAACGCCGCAGGCACAAATTAATTCAGGCCGAGTAGTAGATATCGCAATATCTTCGCCACTTTCAGTTGTCCACCTGACATCAACGAGTTGTGTCATTCTTTGCAATCTCTCAACTTCTGCATCTGCGATGGTAGTTCCTTCGACCGGGTCATAAATATTAGGCCGTAAATCCTCAACAATTTCTCCTCGCTTAAACAAATCAACAAAGATAGCCTGTGTGACTGCACGATATTCCGGAGAATCTGTAAGATATTCTTTAGCAAAATCACAAGATAAACCAACTCTACTTGCGGTTAACCTCATTTCTTGAGTGAATTTTTCAATAGTTTCTTCACATAATTTGAGGAACTCTGCTCGGTCATAAGTTTTCATCTTTCTGTCTGTGTTTTTTTCAACAGTAAATTCAATGTTGATACCGTTTCTATCTACACCCCAGGGAAAATATACTTCTTTGCCCATCAACCTTTGACTTCTAGCAATCACGTCTATCATAGAATATTGAGCAACAGCCCCAATATGCCAAGTGCCACTAGGATAAGGGGGAGGTGTATCAATCACAAAGAGTTCCTTTTCTGATTTGGGATTAAATCCATAACGAGTATTGTATGCATCTTGGTCAGCATAGTGCTCTTCTTGAATCCGCTTTTCTAAGTCAATTGTCCATCGCTTTTCGGTAATGCGCGGATCTGCCATTAATTATCCCACCAAGGCCCTCTCACACGTCAACAGCAAGCATCCTCATGCTGAGGGCGCTAAGTCACCATTCATGAGGATA
>CAUZFJ010000159.1:0-3999 GCA_963579105.1 Candidatus Thalassarchaeaceae archaeon | reverse complement strand
AAGTATTGTAGAATCTCTTTCTCAAGATTTGGAAATTATTGTTATGCCAGAAGGGGCAAAATTAGATGGGGGGGATGTTGTTTTTTATGACGATTATTTCCTCATTGGTCGTTCAACACGAACAAATGATAGGGGTGTCGAATTTATTGAAAATATCTGTCATGAGAGGGGGTTCAAAACTTTTATTTTTGAGGTCCCTTCATCTACACTTCACCTTTCGACTATCTGTTCTTCACCATCACCTGGTGTAATAGTTGCAGCACAGGGGCATTTGCGTCCTGAACAATTTGAAGGCGTTACTGCCGAAATAATTTGGGTACCAAATGAAGAATCTTATGCGGCAAACACAATTGGTTTTGAAAATGGTTGTGTCATCATCTCAGAAGGTTACCCGAAAACTGCGGAATTACTATCTCAACATGGATTCAGTGTCACAACTATTGACATGGAGCACATTCGGTGTGCTGACGGTTCACTGACCTGTTTACGTCTATTCTTTAGATAAAAACGCGCGCCCCACCAATCGTTGGGTTCAACAGGCAATTGTGGTTCGCATTGTTAATGCGCGTCAAGGCGGTGCTTCTCACCCTGCTCTTTACGACCTCTATGTTTGCTGGTTGTTTGGGCTCAGATGATGCAAACTTGCCGGGCGCTGATGACTTGGATGTGGGTGTGCAAACATTGGTTGGTGGAATCTTTCAAAATGTAAAATTCTCTGCTGCTAACGACTTGTCTATCTATATCCCTTATTTGATAATGAACCCAGATAGTGGTTATGTGCAAAACTCTACGATTATTGATATCAAAAAAGGAAATTCGGTTGAAGTTTCAATTCTTGCCCCGCCGCGGGCTGAAATTGCATTGTTTATGATAGGTGAATTAGGACGTACTGATTGGCCCACAAGAGAATCAAACATCTCATGGAATACCTGGATTGGCAAAGGTGGTGCAAACTCTCCCTCTTATGGTGGGGTCACTCGTGTTGTAGGGGAAAATAGTTCATTTGACTCAATCAATTATTCAACTGAAAGTGGGGGCTCTGTCGCATTTCAGAGCTTTTCAGTGATTAGGCCTTCAGCACCGGGGTTTGGACCCGATGCTGGTGGTGATTTTGCAACTGGAATAATGAATGGTAGAATGGTTTACGACCGGTTACATGAGATAACTGACCCAGCATATGATACAACAGATGTTGATAGGAGAATGGGTTATTGGGACCGTTGGGCGGGCCAAGGAAATCCTGCTTACGAAGATGCTGCAAACTACTTGGTCGCTGAATTAGAATCCTTCGGATTAGAAGTCATCAAACATCGGTTTGAATTTACTGATATTTTCAGTAAACAAAATCCTGAGGCACTGAATGTGTGTGGTTATCGTTGGGGCAAAGAAGTGCCGAACGAGTGGTTGGTTTTTGGCGCTCATTTTGATATCGCCCCGCCAGCAAACAGTGCCACACCACTACTAGACCCCCACCTTACAGGAAGTAGAACCTACGGAACTCGTGTAGGTGCTTATGACAACACCGCGGGTACAAGCATGGTGCTGGAAACTGCGAAAATGATGTCCGGTTTTGATTCACGACGCTCCATGGTTTTCTGCCTTTGGTCCGGCGAAGAGGGTGGAAAGCGAGGAAGTGATTATTGGACTGATTTCTATGTCAAAGAGGACCACCCCGAGGTAACTGTAACCAATTACATCAATTTGGATATGGCGGGGGTAAACTGGCCCGGTGGTGGTGGTGCACCTCATGGTGACCCTGAACCATCTATTGACGAAGATGGATATCCTAAGGATGAGGAAGTTTGGCCGATGCGAGTCTACATTGGACCTACTGAATCTTATGAAAATCTCAGTCAGAAAGAACTCGTTGGATTGCAAGAATGGATAGGTTCTGATGCTTTGGGTGTTGAACAGCAAATTGGTACTTTGCAAGGTGGTGGTTTTGAAGAAGATACTTGGAAATACAATTCTTGGATAGCTGCTGACCGACCAGAGATTATCATCTATGAAGATACTACTGCGCGCTCAGATCATGCCGCGTTCCAAGATAATCTAGGGGTAGTAACAATCGGTTTTGGCGGCCTTGTTGATGGGTATTGGTGTTACCACCAAGTCTGTGACACATTAGAAGAAATGGAAGATTGGATGGATACTTCTGGCAAAGATTATGGTGAAGATAATACGGGTGTAACTAACCTAGTAAACAGCCTTGATTTCATTACTTGGTGGGCTGTTTACTCATTCTTCCATCTTGATGAGGCGCCAATAGAAAATACCTTGCCTTTTCCAGTCAGCCCATAAGTAAAGCCTGTCCACTAGGGATGATTGTGAGATATACCAGCCCGATGAAAATTGTAAGAAATGTCCAGAATACTGGTTCTGACCAGGCCTTTATTTTACGACCATCGAGGGGACCGAATGGAAGCATGTTGAATGCCCCGAGAATGGCGTTTGCAACCATCCAATAATAAATGGCGAGTGAAAGTACGCCCCCTCCGGAAATTAGTGCTAGTGCTAGAGGCAATCCAAGCAACCACAGACAAAGATTAGAGGCGGGGCCTGCAAGTGAAATCATACCATTCTGTCGACGATTAACATTACCAGCAACCATCACAGCTCCGGGCGCCATAAACAAAAAACCGATGAAAAATGCAATGAGAACGCCGGTTCGAAGGCCACGTGGATCTGCCCGGAATTCAGCCCAGCAACCATAATGCTTTGCAACGAATTTATGCGCCAATTCATGGATGATAAACGCAGGACCAAAGGCAACAAGCCCGAGTCCAAAAAATAAGATTGTGGTGCTGAATAATGAGATGATGCTTTGAGAAAGTATCCCCCCTAAAATACCACCTTGGAACATAAAAGAAAGCCCTAATGAAAATGCTGCAAGAGATATTGCTAAATCCTTCAATTCACGCTGTGAAAAGTGAAAAAATGAGCCTTCGTGTTTAACAACACTTGGCCCACCAACATCAAAGAAACCTTTGAGAAATGGCTCAAATGGATTTGCTTGCCCTGGTTGAATAACGACTCGAATATGCTGAGATGTGCCCTTGTTTGCAGTCTGATTATCATCTATCTTTGCAAACGGGTCATCATCTAGACGAGACGCCCTTGGGTCCCTAGCCATAGTGTGGCGAATTGTCCAGCCTCTTTGAGGGTTCGCAAGCCGGGACCTGAGCGGGCTTGCGACTGAAGGGAGCAAAACGGTCACGTGAGCGTGAACTGAACGACTTGTCAGCGTTTTCGCCGTTCATGCGCAGGCGCGAACACGTCGTAATTATCTGAAATTAGAGTGCTCGCGCCGGGAGAGTTGAAGGGGGGGCAGTGTGTGCTAGAGTTTGATGTCGGGTGTTAGGAGGGCAATGCTTGAGATGGGTTTGGCTACTTGTTGCGTGCTCTGCGACGCACCTGATGAAGCGGGCTCGAATCGTTGTCGAGAGTGCATATCCACACACAAGGGTGTCAGAGAGAGAATTTCTGAATTACCAGCACAATCACTCGTAAGCCAATGGTCCAAAGAATTGTTTCAGATGCTTGCTAGACCTAGTTCCTACGAACACGATGATATTCACGGTGAATGGATGACCGCCTATGCACAATTACTTCATGGTCAATCTAAAAAACCACGGGCAACAACTCAAGAAGATGTTGAGGCTGCTTTTGAGGCCGCTCGGCAGAAGAAAAAGATGAACACATTAAGAGAAATGGCTAACCAATCTAAGTGGAAAGATTCCGAACCAACTGAAAAAGAACTACATGATTTGTCACAAGAGTTACCAACAGATATTGTTGACAAATCAGGTATCAGGACGGTGCCTAGTAAAAAAATCACTCAAGTTGACCGTTCCGAGCGCCCTGGTGAAGACCATGAGTTAACTGCTAGAGTGCAAGCGAGTGCTTCAAATCAAGATACACCTGATGATTTGAAAGATTTGATGGTTGACTTGAAAGTTGGTGAAAAACGAGCAGAGAGGAAACAATGGAAGGAAATTG
>CAUZFJ010000158.1:0-4012 GCA_963579105.1 Candidatus Thalassarchaeaceae archaeon | reverse complement strand
AGGGTAAGAATTCTTTTCAAGCAAGCCCTCGATTTCACCAAGTGTGTCTCCTTTGTCATCAGGTCTGAGTAAAATGCACTTAGTCGCCATGCCCTCTGTTAGCCAGTGTACAATCGGGCGCTCGTCCGAGCGCGCCATGGCGGAAATTTGCCCTCCTTTGTTTGCATTGACTTCAACATCAGCGAAGTCTTTGAGGCGGATTTTACCATCGCTTGCAATTGCGATATCAAAGTCTTCTTTTTCGATATATACTTGCAAAGCACAATCACTAGGAAGTCCCCAACTTCGTACACCCATTTCTTTTTGTAAAGGATGACAAGGAATGTCAATCGCATCCGGTAATTCGATTGCATCACTATTCAGTGCTAACATAACCGGATTTTGAATGAAAGAAAGTCTAGGAGTTGAAGAATCAATTTCAGTAGAATTATGTGAAATCAATGTTGCTAAAGGTACAGAGATGTCCTTTTGGGTCAAACTTAATTCAACCCAAAATTTGCTCATTGCTGCAGCAGAAAATCCGCGCCTGCGCAGAGCCCGTACAGTTGGAAGGCGTGGGTCATCCCAGCCATTATAATCTCCATTTTCAATATCTACCTTCATTTGTGAGGTGGAAAAACCACCAAATTCGTGAACCTTAACACGCCCCCAGTACAAGGTTTCCGGATAATCCCAGCCAGCCATTTTGTAGAGTAATTTTTGTTTTCTCGTTGAGTCCATGAGGTCCTTGCCACGAATAATATGCGTTACTTCTTGGATGTGGTCCTCAACTGCGCTTTGGAAATCTAAAAGCGGCCATACTCGATATTTTTCACCTACTTTGGGATGAGAAGTTCTCTGAATTCTTAACGCCGGCCAATCTCGTAGTGCTGGGTTCTTGTGGCTCATCCCAGTTCTGACTCGAACCACGGCATCTCCTTCGTTGAACCCTCCTTCAGGGTCGTTCATTTGATTCCACAAATCACCATTCTTGAGAGCGCTGTTAGCGCGGCATGGACATTCTTGTTGGTCAATTCTAAGTTGCTTGAAATCATCCGCTGTGCATGTGCACACATACATGTAATCGTCATCGATGAATTGTTTTGCGTGGGTCATGTATTCAGGCATCCTCGCTGATGCCTCTAAAATAATATGGGGTTTTCTTCCTGCTAGCCAGGTGAAATCTTCTTCAATCCAGTCATAGGCTTTCAAATCTGGGCGTTTTATTTTTGTGTCTGTATCATCGAACCTAAGAATCATTTTCCCATCATACATTTCCGCATACTGAGAATTGATGATGACCCCTCGGCTATGGCCTAGCGTTAGTGGCCCGTTTGGATTTGGAGCAAAGCGTAAAATCACATCGCCTTTGACAGCATTGGGTAATTCAGGCAGGCCTTCTCGGCGTTCTTTTACCCGCTTTTCAAGAGCGTCTGGCGCCTCAGCTACCAACACCGCTTTGACTGCTTCAGCACCTTCATCATGCCACAATTGATTTGCTTCATCAATTGCTGGTCCAAGCACACCAAACAGATGTTTTGCGTGCTGGCGAAGTTCCGCGACTTCGCCTAGAATTCTCCCTTGAACAGAAGCGGCCTGTCCTTTGCCATCATATTCAAGGGCATTTTGCATCGCATATTTGCGAATTAAGCGGATTGTGTCCTCATCGGGAATCCAATCGCTCATGTGATGTCGGCCTTGGCTACACCTCTTGAGCATATCCGGCCTGTTTACCCCTACGGGGTCAATAATCTAACAGATTCCGCTCTTTGAACAAAGGCGTGCCACGCGGCCTTGTGGGTATTGGTGAGGTGTGAGAATCTTTCCAGGCATTCTGTGTCGTTTTCCATTTCCATCTTAACATCTGATGAGGTGTGCTTCCGCTAACTAGTTGGGGCAATATCGCCCTAGTGTGTGGGTCAGAGGGATAACCCGAGCCAAACGGTATTGATTCCTCTTGCTTTAATTTCTCAATGAAGGTGTCCCGTTCTTGTTTTGCGATGATTGATGCGGCGCCGACTACCAAATGTATAGCATCAGCACCATGCTCACTAGTGATTTTCCAGTTTCGCCATGGCCAATCGTGTAGTCTTGCACCGATGTTGTCACCAAACCGTTGTTCATTAACATCACAAGCATCAAGGTGTAGAATGCCTCCTTTTTCATCATTTGAAGGTAAGATTTGGTTAGCAACATGAGCAAACATTTCAACTTCTAAGTCGTTAAGTGACCTAGATTCCATCCAGTTATCAATGTGCTTTGGTAAGGCATTTAGGACTTCAATGTGCCAGCCTCTTTTCCGTGATTGCTCATACAACCAATTGTAGCATTCCTTCCTTCGCTCAGGAGATAATTTCTTAGAATCATCAATTCCTTGTTGCTCAAGTAATGGTATGTCTGGCTGAGGAATAGCGACAATCGCCACAACTAATGGGCCGATACATGGGCCTCGTCCTGCCTCATCAATTCCAGCAACCCACATCTTGTCATCTCAGAGGTCAAGGTCTAATTCATCGCCTTGGTCCACTTCGGCTGGAGCGGTGGGGGTGTGTGAATCCTTCGCTTTGTTTGTTGGCGAACCGCTTTTCCCAGAGGCTTTTGACTTTGGTTTTAGGTATTTTGAGCCGCTTTGACGCTTAGGTTTCCTCACAGTTCGCCCAGATTCTGCCTCCACCTTTTCAAATAATTCGTTGGCCGGATGGGCATTGTTTTCAATGGCCAACTCACCTGCTAAGCCATCCAGTAAGTCACCTTCTATACTAGTTTCATGATGTTCAAGAACTGTGTTAGCAGCATCAAGTAGGGCTTCAGATGGCTTTTCTTTTTCAATACTCTTGGGTGGTGCATTGGATGTGAACAAGTCTTGAAAAACCTTGGCTGCCATCTTTGGCGCTTCAACTACAGTCCCAATAATTCCTTTGTTTGCTTCAACACCCCTATTGTCAAATTTCCCCATCCATTGTTCTGGCTTTTCAGGTGCGGCTGGTTCCGCTGCTGCTAACTTAGCCTTCCATAACGCATCTTTTGCTGCCCTATGTTTGAACGCCTGTAAAAGCCCAAGTGACCCCGCTAGAACTACTAGGATAGTCATTACCAAGCCATTAAATTGATTCCATAAATCAGCAGCAGCAATTTCAAATTTAAGCCAAGCGGAATCTTCGTGAATATTTTCAGGCCGCCATGATTCAGCTAGATATTCTGCTTTTGTCTCGTTTACAAAAATGATGCCAGGACTTAAGACACTCTGCATTTCTACAGTCATTGTAATTGTTCCATTTGCTTCAGCGTTACGTGGGATGTGCATCCAAGATCGGAAAGTGAAGTTGAATCCCGGAGGAATTTGTTCAATTTCAAAGTAACGAGGTGTCCCTGTCTCAGAACCATGTTCTGCTTGCTCAGGGGGGATGAAACCATATTCTACATTCATATCTACATGTAAACTAACCTGTAAACCATCATTTCCATTGCCTAGATTTCGGATTGTAAATGCAACAGAAACATTGTCATTTGAATCAGTACTACTCTCTACTGCTTGTAATTCCCAATTAACCAAAGGAGAAACTCGTAATCCAATGGTTTGACTACCAAGAATTTCACCTGAATCTAGTTTCAATGTGATGGTGGCCGAACCATGAGAAAATGCTGGGACCATCCCTTGAACAGTCAGTGTTAGTATTGCAGCCTCTTTGGTTTCATCTTCGTTTAGTACCGCAGTATGTTGGCTTAGTTCTGCGCTCAACCAACTTTCGTTGTCAACAATTATTTCAAATGAATCTTCAAAATTCCCGGTATTGGTTATACTAATTGTAGCGCTACAACTTTGTTCGGGAGATACATCACTATCACCACAATTTTCCTCTACAAATAATTCACCCCCTCGTTCCCAAACAATGCTTGAATCAATGGTGATCATTACTCTCTCAGTTGGATTGTAATTGCTCCATGCCACTATTCCAACCTTCATCTCTCCAGAAGATAGAGAAGGTGGATGGATATCGATATCAATAGTGGTTTGCAAATTTGCTCCCATACC
>CAUZFJ010000157.1:0-4022 GCA_963579105.1 Candidatus Thalassarchaeaceae archaeon | reverse complement strand
GGAAATCCAATCTCTTGTACTGCTGCCCTCACTTCCTCGGGAGTGCTACCAGTTTGACCTCTTGGCATCTTTAATTCCGCTCTCTTTGCGAAGGCTTCGAAGCGTTCACGATCGCTGGCCTCATCAACTGCATCCGGTGAAGTTCCTTCTAATTGTAAATTCAAGCCTAGTGTTGTTAGATGTTCTAATCTTCCATCAAGTGGCAGCGCTAAATTGATTGCAGTTTGGCCACCGAATTGGAGCAAAATACCATCTGCGCCTTCTCTTAACAGGATTTCAGCGACCGCCTCCAATGTTAATGGGTCAAAATAGAGGCGGTCAGAGGTATCAAAATCAGTGGAAACTGTTTCTGGATTATTATTGATGATTATTGCTTCATGGCCGACTTCGCGAATAGCTTGTACAGCGTGCACTGCACCATAATCAAACTCTATTCCTTGGCCAATGCGGATGGGTCCTGAACCAATTACAACCAGCCTTCTTGCATCATCACCATCAGGAGTAAGTTTCCTCTTTTGAGTGACTCTATCAATCCCTAATTGTCCATTTGGCTCGTAAGTTGAGTAATAGTAAGGAGTGACTGCTGCGAACTCGGCTGCGCAACTGTCCACCATTCTATAGACGGGGTGAATGTTTAATTCATGGCGCCTAGCCATGACATCAAACTCAGTCTTAGCAGTTTCTTTGATACGCCATCCTGATGCAGGATATCCAGCCAAAGCATCAGCAATATGAGCATCAGTAAATCCATTTGCTTTCCAATGCCGAATCTGTTGCGACGAGATACCATCTGCTTTCAAACCACCTTTACCTGCAACGACAATGTCGTTGTCAATCGCTGCCATTCTCTCAAACTGATGCAAAAACCAGCGCGTAATTGAGGTAATCTCCTCCACCTTATCAACAGACCATCCTCGTCTGAAAGATTCGTAAAGAGCACCCATTCTACGGTCAGTGGCAATCCTAATCCAATCCTCGAGAATGTGATCGGGAAGCGACTCAATTGCCCTTTCACCCATGCCCTCACCCTCAGAAATATCTGCCATGGTAAGAGGTCTAGGATGTGGAGGTCCATACTCAAGCGAAGCCCAAGCCTTGAGAAAAGCCTCGCCAAAGCATCTGCCAATGGCCATAACTTCGCCAGTTGATTTCATTGAAGTTCCTAAAGTTCTATCAGCAGTTCTAAACTTGTCAAATGGCCATCTTGGAATCTTGACAACACAGTAGTCGAGAGTTGGCTCAAAGGCCGCTGTTGTTCCTTCACCAGTGATTGGATTTGGTAATTCATCCAAAGTGTAACCAACAGCGATGAGCGCCGCCATCCTTGCAATTGGATAACCAGTCGCCTTGCTAGCAAGAGCAGAGGAGCGGGAAACCCTCGGATTTACTTCTATCACAACATATTCACCTGTATCTTGATTGAAAGAGAATTGAACATTGCAACCACCTTTGATATCAAGACGTCGAATAAGACGCAGTGCTGCATCTCTCAACATCTGATGGTCGCGGTCAGAAAGTGTCTGCTGAGGGGCAACCACGACAGACTCCCCTGTGTGAACCCCCATCGGGTCAATATTTTCCATAGTACAGACAATTATGCAATTGTCAGCGGCATCACGCATGACCTCATACTCATGTTCTTGCCACCCCAAAATACTCTCTTCGATGAGCACTTGGCCAATTCGCGAGTGGAGAATCCCCTGACTCGCAATTTCCACCAACTCACCCCGGTTCCAGGCGGTACCACCCCCCAAACCCCCAAGAGTAAATGCCGGTCGCACAAGAAGTGGAAAAGAACCGATTTTTTCTGCTGCAGATAATACTTCATTGATTGAATTGCAAGCGTGAGCTTCGCAGATAGGCAACCCGATTTCGGTGCAAACTTGATTGAATAAATGGCGGTCTTCTGCTTCATCAATAGCGACAAGGTCGCAACCAATTAATTCAACTTCTAATTTCTCTAATGTGCCATCGTGAGCCAATGCTGATGCTAAATTGAGCGCGGTCTGACCGCCCATTCCCGCGAGTAATGCATCTGGTCGCTCAATTTCTAAGATTCTGCGAATTACATCTGGTAGCAGAGGTTCAATGTAAATTTGGTCAGCCATTTCGGGGTCATTCTGAATTGTTGCTGGATTGCTGTTGACTAGAATGACTTCGAAGCCGTCGGCTCGCAATGCTCTGCAAGCCTGCGAGCCGGAGAAATCAAACTCAGCGGCTTGGCCAATCTTGATTGGACCAGAGCCAAGTATCATGATTCTCTTGAGGTCATCACGACGAGGCATTATGCACCACCTCTCTTTGAGTTAGGCAATTGCCCAGACAACTCTTTAGCCACTATTTTTGAAAAGCGGTCAAACAATGGTTCGGCATCATGTGGACCAGGGGCTGCTTCGGGATGATATTGAACGCTGAAAGCGGGCCGGCCAATCACATCCAATCCCTCGACTGTTCTGTCGTTTGCATTGACAAATCGGACTTCTGTTTTAGCCTCAGAAAGTGCTGTAGGCGCCCCTTGACTTTGCCAAATTGGATGCGGTGCTAGAGGCTGTTCACCTCTAGGATTAACAGCAAAACCATGATTTTGACTAGTGATTGTAACTTTACCGGTCACCAAATCAACTACGGGTTGGTTAGCCCCCCTGTGACCATAACGTAGTTTGTAAGTCTCTAAACCAGTTGCAAGCCCCAGTAGTTGATGGCCTAGACAAATACCCATCACCGGTATTTTTTCATCTAATCCGGCGGCAAGAGTCTGCCTTGCGACCATCGCTTTTCCTGCGTGAGCAGGGTCTCCAGGACCATTCGAACAGAATAATGCATCAATCTGCCAATCCGCTACAAGTGTGTCATAACCAATGTCAGGTGGGCACCACAAAACCTCAAATCGGTTACTAAGTTGGCGCAGAATATTGTACTTAATACCACAATCAAGTGCCGCTACCCGTGGCAGGGCCAACCCACTTGAGTCTGTAACCCCCTCATTGAGAAGGACGGCATCATCCCTACTAACTTCATCAACTAAATCTTCCAAATCAGGTGAAGTCATTTTTTCCAACCGAGAAAGCATCTCTTGTTCCATCTCAAGAGGTCCAAACTGACACAGAATCACACCATGCTCTCTCACTCTCATCGTCAGTGCCCTAGTATCTACCTCTGTAATCCCAGGCACGCCATGAGCGAGTAGGAACTCATTCACAGAACCAATACAGTGGCGGTGGTCGGGATGGTCTATCCATTCTCGACAAACTACCCCCCGTGGCCAAACACCTGCCGATTCTGAGATTCCCGGTGCCACTCCATAATTCCCCAAAAGTGGCCAAGTAAAGGTCAATACTTGTCCAGCAAAAGATGGGTCGGTCAATGATTCCTGAAACCCTGTCATCCCAGTGGTGAAAACCAACTCACCTTCGCCGATTTTTGCTGCACCGAAAAGTTCGCCTTCAAAACGAGAACCATCGGCTAGTAACAGAACTCCTCTGCCGTGAGCGGCTTTGTCAACGGCCGGTGTAGCAGATTGGAGGATATCTGAGGCATCAATACCACAAAATGGGGTAAAAACGCCGGGTTGACCTTCTCCGGGACTAAAGCCGCCGTCTGAAGTCACCCTTGCACCTTAGAATCGTGCCCGCAAACCGCTCATAATCATTGACACGCGAGATAATTGAAAAATAAGCAACTTGTTTGTATGCAACTCGCTGAATTATTCTTCTTGTCGCATATCTTTTCCGCGCTCAGTCGGATAGATTTCCAACTTCCCGCCTTGGAAATCATCAGGCGGCGAAACCCCATCGTTGAGCCGCTCAAGAAATCCAGCCAAAGCCGCAACTTCGCTGTGCGGCTGATTTCCAACTGCAACATTGAATTGACACATCTCGTAGTATTCGCGTGAAACTTTTGCCCCTCCAACAACAACCACAATTGCTTTGTCAGCAGGGATTTCTGGAATCACTTCCTGATATGGAAGACCATACATCGTTAGGTGAACTGCAACACCACCTTCGGCAATAAAATTTCGAAGA
>CAUZFJ010000156.1:0-4023 GCA_963579105.1 Candidatus Thalassarchaeaceae archaeon | reverse complement strand
CTACGCCTTCGTAGCAATTCCAAACCCCGTATTTCGAACATTGCTACAGTAGCACCAACTGTTCGGTGTAAGCCAGTTAGTTTGGGGTCACAGATTACGGGGACTTCTGCCGCCTTAGCAGCAGCGATAACTTCAGCGGCGCCAGCATCACTGACTACTCCTTTACCATAATCGCTTAGGACAACAGCACAAGAACCAGGCAGAGCCTTACAAGCCGCCTTTGTCAATTTATCAATAACCCCCTCAGGATACTCTTCATTTGATTCTTCATCAAACTGCAGAATTAATTGATGACGGTCAATCAAACTTTCCCGCGAACCATAAATTCTAGTTTTTGCAACTGTTGAGAGGTGAGTAGCTATTCTGATGTCGGAAGTATCCACCATCTCTTCATGTAATTGCTGGGCGATAATTTGACCATTTTCGTCCCCGCCAAGAATACAGAAAAATCTGACATTCATTCCTAGATTAACCAATCCTCTAGCGATGTGGGCAGCAGCACCTGCACTCTCAGATTTGTTAATTACCTTAACCACCGGCACTGGGGCAAATGAATTGAGGTGATTCGCCCAGCCGTGGAAGTATCGGTCAAGAATTACGTCACCCATCAAAAGAACAGGTTTACCCTCAGGATTTACCACCATTTCGTGAAGTGACCGTAGCAGGTCAATCTCGTTTTGCACTACTTCGTCTAGCACCGCGCCAACCCCTTTCAAACTGGCCGAAAGGCCGACGCCAAATCAACCCACCTATTTACGAATGGAGAATAATCCACTCTAATTGCACTTTTGCAATGTATTCGGCATCAAGACCGAGTGAGCGGGCAAGGGAATCCAACATTGCTTGTTCGTCATCGGAAATGAAGCCATCCTGCCAAGCAACTTCCAACACTTCAAGGAAAGTGACGGTTTGATGTTCAGAGGATTCTACTCTCTCAGAAGAGACTTCAGATTCTATCTTGTCAACAATATCTGGCTCAAGCCCTAGATGTAATGAAATATCATCCATCATTCCTCTTTCATCGTCGGTAATCTGCCCATCATTCCAAGCACGATGCAAAATCTTGCGGTACAGTTCAACTGAAGGTGTGTCCTCATCGGCTTGGTAATCATGCATTGAAGCATCGTAATAGTTTTCAGAAGTAAGATGACTTAACACGTGGAGATATGGAATATCATGGCCTGCAAATTTACCCAAAGTGGTTTGACCCTGGTCAGTAGAAATCTCGCGGGAGGCTAATCCTTGACGCATCTGTTCAGCGGCAGAAATACCAACAGGTGTCAGAAAGTAGATCCTACAGCGTTGTTTTGAACCGGTAACATGACGTGTTTCAACTTCAACCAAATCCTGTGCCATCAAAGATTTCAATGTTCGAGGAAGATGCTTCCTAGCAATTCCTACGGCGCCACTAATTCCTGCTTGAGTTTGCTCCTGCTTGCCCTCCCATTGCGATCGTTTCTTGGGGTGCTCAAATAGATGAATTAGCACTCTTTGCTCGACGGTGAAGTCGCTGAGTTTACCTGGGCTACTCACGTGAATCAAATGGCGTGAGTGGGACTATCCTATCAAATGTGGCGGAGGGAAATTGCGAATAACTCAAGTCACAAAGGCGCGAGGGAGGGTTATGGATAGTGGGCCGGCGAAGGGTAGGACCATTGGCCCGTGCGTGCAAAATTCTGATGGTTGGGTGCTTTCAGGACCTGCTGCGCAGAGACTTTTTGATAAATCCAGTATCGGGATTCCACTTCCAAAAAATGAATTATTGTTGCAACCTTGTGAAGTTCTTTTTTGTAAGCGGCACAGACATCTCGAGATTGGTGAAAATTGGTTAGAGGAACAATTAGTTGAATCCGCAGAATTGTTGCATGAAACTGCTGCAATTGAAGCAATGAGGGTGCCTGGTGAACAGGTTATTTTAGCAAATAATGTTTCTAAGGTTTCTCCAAAAACAATTGTTTCTGAGGGTAGTTGGGCACTACGCTGGTCACGCTCTTCGAATCTCAAAACTGGTTTGGCGGCTGCCGAAGTTATTTGGGTAAGAGATTTTGAACCCATTCAGTGGAATACTCTGTACGGTTGGGCAGCAGAAGTAACAGCACTTGGCAGAATAGCCGAAGTACTCATTGTTGACGAAGAGATGGGTGTGACTACATACAGAGTAAATCCAGCAGAACCCGCAGGGGCTTTGCCAGAAATTGAATTGGATGGACTTATCGAGTCTGAAACTAGTTTGGTTGGTGGCCGATGGGATGGTGCCTTTATGCCACGGGATATTGAACTACCCGAACAAATTGGCACACCTCTTCCAGAGGGCAAGTGGCTGGACGAAGATGAAGTCAGAATCTTAGAAGATGCTGCAGATGAAAATGGAAGCATCTCTTTGCTGAGAGATATTTTAGCCAGAAAACTTCTCCCTCGTTCAGGATTCAAATATGGCACACGTTGGCGACTTTACGAACTTTCAGTAGGAGAGGAGCATGCGCCTTGGTTACTACAACCCGAATGGTTAGCACCTCATGATTGGGCTCAAGCTTGCCTAGCAGCACGACTCGCTAATGGGGTACACAAAACTTGGTTATGTGGATTCCAAATTGACGATAAGTGGTGTTACCTTGCTCTTCAAAGACCTCCTTCTGAAGGGAGATGGTCTGGATTTCGCCACTGATGAATTAGCAATTTTATCGTTACAAACCGTTTAGGGTTTCAACGGCTAACACAATGTCCCCTTGACCCCAAAAATCTACTGCAATAAAGTTAGGAATCTGGCCCCACTGCTGCGTGCAATTGTTTGCCCGTTCAACTACAACAGGAACTTGATTGGTAGCGTTTGAAGCAGACTCAGACGATAATGGGTCAGACACAAAATGATCAAGCCAACGTAATGGACTTGAGACATTGCCACGGGTTAGTTCACAGGTGAAATACGCCGAGTCGTTGTATGCCCAGTGTGTTTTTGCCATGTAATCCCCATCATAGTGGTACCACGAAATGTCAACCTCTGGACGGTCTTGGCTGAACAAAATAACTCTGTTACCCGATTCAATGAGGGTGGCCAAAGTAGGCCATTGAGAACCTAATTCTTGGCTGTGGAAATAGGGTGTTAGTTGGGTTGAATCAGAAGCATTTGCTAAATCCTGAGCCGTCACATAACTCTCTATGGTGATGATTAGAATTGCGAATGAGTTGTTCTCAAGAAATGATACTACCTCAAGGAAAGCATCCTCTAAAGGCCAATTTCCGCTAATAAAACAAGGGTGAAGCGGATAGTCATAGCCTCCATGACACAGCATTGATTGGTTATTGTATTCGTGTACATCAAGATTGATGACGCGGATACCGCCTTGCATTTGGGCCGTGATATTGCTTCGCTGGCTGCCACTCAAGATGTTGTGATTACGATCATAAGATGCATGTGAATTGTGAGTTGTTGCCCAGACTGTTTCATTCACACCTCTACGGCAAAGTTCGCGGAATGAGTTGCAAGCCGGTGAGGAATTTATGTCCTCAGGGTCCCAGCCATTATCTAATTCCCAACCTGTAGTGAAACCATCGCCATCGTGGTCAAAATTTCTGTCTAATGGCTCGGGTTCAGGCTCGTACTCAGGCTCATCTTCTAGTAATGGCTCAGGAATAGGGTCTGATGATGCTATTTCAGAAGATTGCAAACAACCAACTATCCCAGGCCCTAGCATCAGTAGAACCAGTAAGATGCCCGCTACCTTTCGCATTGTTACGCGGAGGGTGTTCGATATACTGAGGTTGTCGGCTTTATGTGGCATCAGAAAAAAAACAATGAAAGCCAATTATAAACCACAATAAATTGAGGAATAATTCCTATAGACTATAACAAATCATCCAAATCTGGTATCTCGTTTGGATCGTGGGTAATACCAACCTTTGGTTTCTTAGAAGGTTGGGAACTAGGTCTTTCTGGGCCTGTGAATTTAGCCACCCCGTCAGAAATACTCTCTGGCCGAGGCTGGCCCTTTTCAACTTCAAGTAATTCCGATAAGTGACTTTCAG
>CAUZFJ010000155.1:0-4024 GCA_963579105.1 Candidatus Thalassarchaeaceae archaeon | reverse complement strand
TCACCTTTCCAGTGATGGTTTGAAACAGAATCTAGAGGATTTTCCTCTACCCAATTTTCAATCATGCTTTGCCAGTTATTGTCAACCATTCTAAATGAATCATGAATCCAAATATTTGTAGTAGGATCAATAGTTGAATTATTCATTTGTATGTTAAGATATTCAAAATCTACAATATTTGATAGATTTGGGCGCCCCCACCCTTGTTGATTATCAGGGGCCACCCCAAGTGTCAACTCCGCCTGTCTTCCCCCTTCTAGGGAATCAGCACTCAATACAATCAACGCTCTGATAAGTGGCCCTGATGGAGTAAAACCATCCCCCAATAATAGGTTGCCTGCTGTGAGATTATTATCTACAGACTCTGCCCAATCAGGTCTTAGTGAATTTGATGAAACTACTACCTTACTATCATTTCCAGTAATCCAACCAGTTTCAACCATTTGTTGTATAACGGCTGCAAAAGCCGCTGCTTGTGGTGTAGCCATTGAGGTTCCCGTAGAACTCCTCAATTCATCATTATTGGAATCATACAACCCATCCCCTTTAGCAGATATTACAGATTCTCCAGGTACAACAATAGTAACACCCATTCTTCCTTGTGCGGTTGCTTGGCGTGGGCTGAGTGTCCACAAATCATTAGTCCCGTCTTTTGCCGAAGCACCAACAGAGACAACATTCAATCCATTTGCAGGTTCCAAAATTTCGGCCCCAGTGTTTCCCGGTGCAACAAAAGAAACCGACCATGGTACTGAGAAGAGCCAAGTATCAAATTTACTTGTTCGAAGTGTATATTCTGTACTGTCATCCCCCCACGAATCGGACCGGATCACCCCGCCATGAGAACTTGCTTCCCAAAACAATTCTCCGATTTCAGGTATTTGCCATCCATCATCATCTACAACATCTTCAATCACAAGACGAGCGCCATGAGAAATTGATGTCCCCTCACTAGGAGTAGCATTTACCCAATCTGCTTGGTTTTCTGCTGAAATTTCCCAAATAGAACGGCATGCTAAACTGCCTGCAACATGGGTTCCATGACGATAATTTTGATTATTTGGGGAATCCCAATCATCTATTGTATCATTGAAAAAGATAATTTTTCTATGATTTTGTCCTGGCGTCCCTGTTGCGTTATTCCATTCACTTCCCGAAGCGCCTGGTTCTGTTGCTTCGCGGAAGCAGGCATGGTCACGGTCAATTCCCGAATCTGCATTAGAAATAATTACCCCTGAACCATCTAATCCAAATAACCATGCTGGCTGGCTTGAAATATTTCCATGTTGCATAATTGCTGCAGCAATATCATTTCTTCCAGCAGTTTCAAGCACAGGCTCTACCCAATGTATGCCATGCATAATCTCAACAAATTGCCACCAATTAGAAAATGTATTACTCGGGGTGATTTGGATAATTTCTGATAATGGAGAGCCTTCCATTGGTGAGAAGATCGTATTTGGGTTCAACCCAATCATGCTTAAAGTGGTTTTAATTCCATTCTTTTCTTTTACATCTAGACGGGGTTCTAACACAACAATATATGTTTCATATTCATCTATTAATCCCCTAAATTCAGTAATTTTTTCTGGTATGTCTCCCTCAGCAATAGGTGCCCACACCAACATTTCATGTGCATTTAATTGACGTAAAGGAGTCATTCCCTGTTCCACCAATGAGTTCCATCCTTTGACATCCCAAGGGTCGTCAGAATTGAGTACAATTTCACCGAATATTTGTTGTTCATCATGTGGTAAAGGTGGTAGTGGGATAATTAGAATGAGTGCGAGGAAAACGACTCTAGGTCCTCGCGTCATGAATTTGTCACCTCCCGTCGCGTTTAAGACGACAACCCAAGTCGACGGCTCAATGAAGGCTTACCGAGTAGTGGGAAAGTTCCCCAATGGAAGGACAATTCAGTCATTTACCCAAGATGTTGTGGCTAATGATGAGGCTGAAGCACGTCACCGTGTAGAATCATCATTTGGAAGCCGGCATAGAGTCACCCGCCGAGCAATGAAAATTGCAAGTATTGAGCAAATTGACCCATCAACCTCAACTGAAGCGAGGGTGATTTCGGCATTTAGAGATGGAAAAACACCAGCGCCTGTTGCAAAGGCGGCCGATGCGTCCGAAGAAGAATAATCAATAAATTCTGCGAAATAGTCTTGACAAACCACCCCCTCCCAAGAATTAAATTGGACTAGGGTGATTTTCTGATTCATGTTTTATCAATACCATCGTGGTATTCTCACTCTAAAGCCCCACTTTTAGGTAGTTTTTTTCGCGAACAAGCGGAAGCGTTGACGGAAAGAGATATCAAAGTAGGAATAATTGCTGCAAGATTCTTTGATTTACCCTCAAATGATTGGTTACATGGTGATAGTCAGAAAATCACCTATTCTGTTGAAGGGCCATTAAATGTTGTTAGGGCAGCCCAACGATTGCGCCAACCAGGACCATTTCACCGGATCCCTTTCATCTATAATGCAAGCATTCGACAAAGGCAAAAACTTGGTTTGAAAATGTATGATTCCTACGTTACTCAATGTGGTAAACCCGATATAATTCATGGCCACAGCGCTCTTTGGGGCGGCGTGTTGGCTGCCGCAATAGCAAAAAAACACAATATCCCCTTCATAATAACAGAGCATTCAAGTGTAATACCAAGGGGAATTGCAGGGCCGCGTGAGAGGAAAACCGCAGAACAAATATATCACATCGCATCAAAAAACTGTTCAATCAGCCCTTCTTTAATTGTTGATTTAACCCCCCTCTTGGATTTAGATAATATTGATTTTAAAATAACACCCCATATGGTCGATGCGAAGTTTGTTTACACAAACCCTCCCTCCTCTGATGAGACTTTTAACTGGCTTAGTGTTAGTAATTTAGTCGATGATAAAGGCCATGATACATTATTACGAGCATTTTCAAAATTAAATGATAAAAAATCAATGCTAACTATTGTTGGAGACGGCCCCCTAATGGGTAGTTTACAGTCATTATCCAAGTCGCTAGGTATCGATGACCAGGTTATATTCACGGGGTTAATATCTAGAGATGAAATTCCAAACGCTTTTACAAATTCCCACGCATTTATTCATCCAAGCCGATATGAAACCCAAGGTATTGTAATAATAGAGGCATTAGCTACTGGCCGACCAGTAATTTCAACAAAGTGTGGAGGCCCAAACCATGTCATCAAAGAAGGCGATGGATACCTAATTCCTATTGATGATGAACAAGCAATCGTAGATTCTATGAAAAACATGATGAATAATAAATGGGACGGTAAATCAATATCTGAAAGATGTATTCAAAGATTCGGTAAAAATGTCATAATTGATCAATTAGAAGAGTTATATAATTCAATTACGAATCACAAATGAAGCAAATTTAACTAAAAAATAATCCCCTTATTTCCTTCGTCAAAAACGACTCACTAGGGTGTTATGGCCAACGGTCGGCGAGATATAGAAGTACAGCCATTCAATCACTTCCGCCAACCCTTGTTCAACCACTGCTCAACCTCTCTGATATGTTCGGGGGTTTTGAGACCAACCACTTCTTCAGGGTCAGCAATTGCAATTCCCTCGACTCCAAGACCCGCTTCAAGACAACCTTTTGTCATCTCATTTGGGAATCCTAACTCTCCAGAGTTTGTGTTATATCGCTTATTTTCTTCATCGTAAAGATTTGAATGTAGTTTGCCCAACACAATTTCTAACGCTTGTTTACTACTCCAATAACCACCAACATTTGTTTCACCAAAGGTTGGCATTTCAGCGTTATCAAGATGGGTTTCTATTGAACCAACAACTTTACCCATTTCATCTCTAATTAATGGCGCATAGGGGTCTTTGCGAAGGGTGGTGGGCAAGGTGAATCCTGCCCCTATAGCTAAATGATGCGCCAAAGCAGTCTCAATTGTTGTAGTTCTAATCAAAGGTTGGGTGCCAAATGAGACATACACTTGTTCAATTTGGGATAACAATTCATCAATAATACAGTGCACAGCATT
>CAUZFJ010000154.1:0-4028 GCA_963579105.1 Candidatus Thalassarchaeaceae archaeon | reverse complement strand
TGTGAGATGCGTGTCCTAGCCCTCGCCTCCGCTAATCTGACTAATCCTTCTAAAGCACGAGCAGTGATTGGCACGCTGTTATCATCTTCATGAAACTTAGACCTAGTTTCAATATAAAAATTTGTAATTCGGTCCTTCGCATCTGGGGTTAAAGTGGGATGAATTGTACGTTTTGCCCAAGCCACATATTTTCTAAATGTTGGAATTGTCAACTGGTCTTCACCACTGTATCCCTTCTTCATGGTGGCTTCCTCATCTACAACCTTGGGATCCATTTCTCGGCCTTCTTCAATTAGTATTTCACTGATACCTGTACTCCTGTTTGAGAGAATATGTTCGGCAATTTGTGTATCTTGTTCCTTCACAATGTCATCTCGTAATAACCAAATAATGTCGAAACGAGATATCAAGGCAGGAGGTAATTTGACTTCCTCAAACAATGGTGAAATATCATATCCTGCTTGTGACCTATTGCTGAAGCGACCTTGTTCGGGGTTAGCGGCAGCCAATACAGCACAGCGGGTTCTCATTGTTGCATTGATTCCACCTTTTGAAATGTGTATTTTCTGCTGCTCCATTGCTTCGTGCATCCTTGACCTATCATCTTTATTCATTTTATCAAATTCATCGATTGCTGCAAGTCCAGAATCTGCAAGAACAAGCAAACCTGCTTCAAGTGAGAAGCGCCCATCGTTGAAAGCATCTTTAACGGCGGCTGCAGTTAGACCAGCACCTGAAATACCACCACCTGAGGCATATTTGCCACGTGGTGAAATCTGTGACATATATGTCAATAACTGGCTTTTTGCCACTCCTGGGTCACCCATCAATAAAATGTGAATATCCCCTCTTGCTCGAGTACCATCTGGGTATCTCCGTGACACACCGCTGAATAATTGCATCACCAATGAGCGCTTGACCATCTGTAATTTACCAGCACCGAAAATAGAGGGGGCAATACTGTTGGTTAATAGGTCCTGCAAATCGTCGCGTTTGCTTATTTGATTGATTAATTCTATATCTTCTTCTGAAATCTCAATCTCGTTAAATGGCGTGTTTTCATATTCGACAGAGACTAATGAGTAGTACACATTAAACATTGGAGTTTTTGAGCCACGCGTCTTCTCGCTACGAATGAATGGCACCATGTTAACAATCACCCTCATTCCAGGGAGCAAGACATTTGCCAAGTCTGCTTCCGCAAGCACTGTTGCTCGCGCTGGTTGAGCTCCTCCTGTGACATTTTCAGGCAGTTCTTGAATCTCTACCCATTGATTATCTACTAAAATCACATTTTCTTCTATTAACTCGAATTTCGTGGCGTCCTTACCTCCACCAACGCTTCGGCCACAACCACCAAGGTCGATTGCATCACAATTGATTGGCTCAATTAGTTCCAACTCGTTAAGTTGGGGAATCTCGGTAATAGTGTTACAAATAAAGCATCGGAAAAAGGCGTTATAAATTCTAGGTTTCAGTTCCGAAACCTTAGTGACTACTACTTCTGAAGATATTAGTGAACTAATATAATCAGAACCAACCTCACGCAAGGACTTCTTACAATCAAATGGTAACTCGATGATGCGTAAAGTCGGGTCAATTTCCCAACCACCTTCAGAGCACAAGGCTCTCAAGGATTCTGTAGCCGCTCGCAATATTGGTTTGGGGTACTCAATCAATGATTGAGCAAAATTAGGATCCCAAGCCTGTATATCACTAAAATTGATAGTTAAAACTTGGTTTGTTGGCCAACTACTGGCTAACACCTGGATTTCTCTAGTGTATTGCTCTTGCAACAAAGTTCGCCAACGAGCATTTGAATCTTGAATGCTGATCATGGGTAAATCTCCTGTGCGGGACTCATCAGCGCTCGCGGACGGTATTTTAACAACGCGATTTCACCCCCCTATTTCCACTGCAAATCAGAACTTAATTCTAGACTCGAAATTGCCTTTCAACAATTTCCACTGGAGAGAATACAATTGAAATGAAGCGAAGACCCCTCTAACCAAAAAACGCCGCCAAGGCCATTATGAGAGCAGGGAATCAACAGTAGCCCGTAACTCAGCCAAGCCAATTGGTTTTTGCAACATTATCCCTGGTGGTGGAACCCCTCCTGCCTCAAGGATATCCGCCTCGTCGTGACCACTCATCAATAGCACAGGCGCCTTAATCCCCAACTCCCTCACTTTGTGAGCAAGGTTCACACCGTTCATCTCAGGAAGTGACATATCGGTGGCTAACAAGACGATATTTGGATTCTGTTTTATCTTTTCCAATGCTGACTCAGCATCTTCATGGGCTGAAACCTCAAAACCCATTCGAGAAAGGATTGTTTCTCCTAATTTACGGAGGGTTTCTTCATCCTCGACAAAGATAACAATACCGCGGCTCAACTGAACACCAATCTTACGGGGTCAGCGAATATCTATCAAACCCTCGCCCCTAGGGTGGGGTATGGAAAAGGGCGTGTGGGACCAAGACATGATTATCAGGCTTGACCCTGGGGAAGAAATTCATGCATCAATACAGGATATAATGAGGGACATTGGTTATCATTCTGGCGCAATTACTAGTGGCATTGGCAGAGTTCGTAATGTCGATATTGGTTACTTGGCTGATGATGGGATTTATCAGCGCAAATTCATTCATGAATCGGTTGAATTATTGTCGTTACAAGGAAATATTGCTGAATTAGATGGGGAGCCTTTCACTCATATCCATGTAGTTGTATCAGATGATGATCATGTTGTCCATGGCGGCCACTTATTTTCTGCTGTTGTTGAAGTGACCGCTGAAATTCATGTCAGATTAATACCGATTAATGGGGAGTTAGGTCACGCACTAACTAGATGCCACCTTGAGGGAAGTGATTTCAAACCGTTAAACATCACATCTATTGGAAGGGAACAAAGTTGAGAGTTCTTTTTGCACATGGATTAGAGGGTACTCCTGAAGGAAGTAAACCATCCTTTATGCGAGATGAATTGGGTTGGGATGTTGTTACCCCATCAATGTCTGAACTTGGTTGGACAATTGAACAAGAGACAGAGGTCCTGCTTAGAATAATTGACGAAAATGGCCCTTTCGACATTATCGCTGGCTCGTCAATGGGTGGTTTGGCCGCGGCAAACGCCTCCAACCTTCGTCCTGACGAAAAATTTTCTCTGCTACTCATCGCTCCGGCCTTTGGGTTAGGAGATTTATGGCGGGATGGAGCAAAACCGGAAGGTTTGGCGCAGTGGGAGAGAGATGGAAGCATACCCTATTTCATGAATGGCTTAGGAATTGAAGTGACATTGGACTGGGAATTTTTCCTCTCAGCAGACCGAATGTCATGGCCAAAACTGAATCATCCAACTGTTATTCTGCATGGAAATCAGGATACGGTTGTACCACTTGATAACTCTCGCAAGGTCGCTGAAGAAGATGATTTCGTTGTATCTCTAATTGAGATTGATGATGGGCACCGGATGCAAGAAGCGCGTTTGCACTTTGCTGAGGCTGCAAAATTATTGGCTCAAAGTGACTCGGCGGTTTGAAAAACCGCCACCATCTCGACGATTCAATGAGTGACGGCGATGGGCTTGATTACGCCTCATCTGGGGTTGACATCGATTTGGAAGCCGCTTCGGTTGCGTCACTCATTGGAGCACTATCAAAATCAGTTCGGAAGCCCGGTACTCCCGGTGCTCCGGTAGATTTGCCCGGTGGCTTTGGCGGCTTGGTTGAGTTTGGTGACAATCTGTTAGCATTGGCAACTGATGGTGTCGGCAGCAAGTTGCAGATTGCCAACGAATTAGGACAACTTGCTGGAGTAGGAATTGATTGCATGGCAATGAACGTAAACGACTTGCTATGTGTTGGTGCAGAACCAATTGCTTTTGTTGATTATGTTGCTATTCCAAAGCCAGACCCTGCCGTCCATGCAGCACTTGGTGCATCTCTCTCGGACGCCGCCGCCCGAGCGCGCGTGACGCTCGCAGGCGGGGAGACTGCATCTCTGCCAGGAATTGTCAAAGAACTCG
>CAUZFJ010000153.1:0-4035 GCA_963579105.1 Candidatus Thalassarchaeaceae archaeon | reverse complement strand
TATTGCTGCCAATGGGGGTGATGCCAATAATCGGCATCCTTATTGATGCTAGTAATCGTATTAAAAATGCAGGTCAACAGTTGGTTGAGGCAATGGAATTTGGCCAGAGAAATCTTGCATCAGGAACGAAAGGTGATGATGTTCGTACACTTCAAGAATTACTCAATAAGGCCGGTCATTCGCTTAGTGTAGATGGTTCATTTGGTAATCAAACCCACAGTGCCGTAAAGAAATTCCAGACTGAAAACAAGCTGGCTGTGGATGGAATAGTAGGGCCTATAACATCCGAAGCATTGACAGAACTCATGGTAACTAGTACTGAATCAGATAATACCCCTTCACTCACTCTCAGTCAGGGAGATTTTGGTTCCCACGAACTCGTAGAAGTAGCCTTCAATAATGGGCCAGGAAACCCAAGCGATTGGATTGGGATTTACCAATCAAAATCACCGATAGATGAACATAATCATCATGGGAATTGGCTGTATGTCAATGGAGAGAAAACGCCGACTGAAGGCCTTAGAGAAGGTGAAATAGCCATCGCCCATAATTTACAAGCAGGTGATTACAAAGTGGCTTTCCTCGCTAACAACGGTTACCATCTACTCGCTACTGTGGATTTTGTGATTAGTCACGACCATCGCTCACTCAAAGAAGATTCTGCCAGCACTTCGGAAAAACTTGAGGCTGAAGTAACTGAGATTGAAGAATCAAAAGAGCAAGAAATTACAGCCCTTGCTGAAGCGGTAGAGGAACTGTCAACCGATCCTAATTTTGGTGGCGAGATTTCGGATCTTAGAATGCTAGCTGAAGAAGAGATGGAGGGGCAAATCAAAAATTTACCTGCACCTATCGCAAATAAAATTCGCGCTGCATTCACAGCCAAGATGGATTCTGTAGAAGAGAAGGCACGAAGTAAAATTCCTGACGCCGCTAAGGTTGCTGCAGGAGTTGGGGTAGCGGCAGGAGCGGTCGGAGCCGCGGCTGGTTTGGCTACCATTGCTGGCGTATCGCAAAGAGCCGAAGTCATCATGGAAGATGGTGAAGTTAATCTGGATGAAATTCAAGACCAAGTGCGAGACCTCGTAGAAGGAATGGATATCGGTGAGCCTGAATTTGATGATGATTTGGAAGAAATGCAATCAACTGAAGATATTGTTGAAGAGGTATCAGAACCTATTGAAGAAGCGCTACCTGAGGACACACCTGAACCTGTAATTGAAGCAATGAGTGATGAGCGTGGAAACGAATTTATCTTGTTAGCACAACAAGTTAGGGATTCACTCACTTCCAGCCAACGAACAAAAATTGTATCTGAGGATTTGACGGGTGAATGGCCTGTTTCAGTAGTTATTAATCGAGTAAGAAGGACAACAGGAATTGGACTTGCGGATGAATACAAGAAGGGTAAAACTATTGAGGGGAAGATTGAGGGGACTGATATTGATGTCTCAATTATTGCATCGGCACTAAAACACACAGACCTGGACGAATTAGAAGAAGGAATGATAATTTCTGCAAACTGCGTTGTGAATGAATATCGAGCGGTGCTGAAACGCTTGGAATTGTTAGGATAGATACCTTTCCCATGGGCCTGGCTCAAACATCCCAAGGGACTTGTTTCGCACCCCTAACCCAAAGTTGCTTGGTGTGATACTCTAGAAGAGCTGGAGTTTGAAGGCATGGTTCCCCATCACTTTGAACAATTAAGGGAGGATTATGTGAGGCGTCTGAAGGCTGGCCATTTTCATCTACGGAACGAATTTCTAAACGAGTGCATGGTTTGAATTCAATACCCCATTTGCCAACATGTTTTCCCTTCTTGAGTGGCCCCATCAACATCAGCATTTGCAGTTTTGAAAGTCCCCACGCGTGGCATAAGTGTCCGTGTTCAAGGATCGGTGAGGCACCAGGACAAACCTTGTAGCCGCCGCCGAACATTTCGCTGGTTGTGGCGGCTAACATTGAGAAGTCTACCACTTCTGGCTCGTTATCGTCAATTTTTACCCAAGCCTGTTTCTTTTTTCGCTTGAAAATTTCAGTAGCACCAAGATAAGTGTATTTCATGGCTCCTTTTATCCACTTTCCTCGGGTCAATTTTGCTCGTGAGGTTTCAGATGTAACCCCGCAATCTGATTCTAAAAAGACCCATCTAACTACTCTTCCAGCGATATCTGGTTCCCCATCCCATGCTGGGTGATTAGTTGGGGAAGGATAACCGGATTCTTCTGGTGCTGGAACTGCTTGAAGGCGAAAAGCGCCTATCTGACGGTCTTTTCCATTGACTAGAACGTCGACAATTTGTTGTGGCTTCTTTAGTGGAACGCAATGAGCGCGGGCAACATCGTTGCCGGTACCAGCGGGAATTATTCCTAGCGGAATTGATGAGCCTCTGAGTCCAGATGCGACTTCGTGGACTGTTCCATCTCCCCCGCAAGCGACGATTAAATCGAGATCTTCGCGGTCACGTAAGGAAAATGCAATTTCGGGGGCGTGACCGATTCTTTCAGTGAAGTGAACTTCGCACTCAAATCCAGCCGCTTTCAGAACTGGCTCAGCAGCCTGCCAACGCTTGATGGCGCGTCCATCGCGGCCGGCTGGATTTACTATGCAAGCAATTCGTGGCATGAGAGGGGCATAAGGGCGTCAGCATTTCAAAGAACCCACTGCAATTGGTTTAGGCGAAGTCACAAATGGGCGGGGCTACTCGGGTGGGCGAATGAGTGGTACTCAATGGAGTGAATTTGAGCGGACCTGTATGGAGCAGGCTCTCAAAATTGCCAAACAAGGGGAAGGACAAGTTTCACCAAATCCACTAGTGGGGTGTGTATTGGCTAGGGATGGCGAGATTATCGCTGAGGGATGGCATGACCACCTCGGTGACCTTCATGCTGAGCAAGCAGCCATTGCTGATGCTGAGGCTAGAGGTGTGGCTACTCAAGGGGCTACAGCCTTTGTCACACTTGAGCCGTGTAATCATCATGGACGCACCCCGCCTTGTACCGAAGCGTTACTTTGGGCGGGGATTAAGCGAGTTGTGATAGCCGCCGAAGATGTCAATCCAACAGTCAGAGGCGGCGGAATTGATTATTTGAAAAAGGCTGGAATGCAGGTTTCACAAGGATTGTTAGAGGCTGAAGCACGTCAGCAAATGGCCGCATTCATGCATTGGTGTGAATGCCGCAGACCCATCGTAATTCTCAAGGCGGCAATGGATTGCAACGGAAACGTTGATTCAAAATCGGGACCTCCAGCTAGATTCACATCTGATGAATCACTGGATGAAGTACATCAGTTGAGAAAAGATTGTGACGCTGTTTTAGTAGGAGTGAATACCGTTGTTAGAGACAACCCTGAATTGACGGTGAGAAGAGTTGAACTCGGGAGTGGAAAACAACCGCTCAGAATCGTTTTGGATAGAACACTTAGAACCCCAAAATCTGCGACTTTAATGAGTGACGAACATGAGACACTAATCCTTCATTGTGATGGCAGTGGAGATGGGCTTGAATGTGAGACTATTCTAATGCCACCATTGTTTTCTGAATCTGAAGAAGGAGTTGATTTAGTACAACTTCTTGACTTGTTGGGCGACCGTGAAATTCAGAATCTTTTGGTTGAAGGTGGCCCAGATGTATGGGCTCAATTCCTGGCCGAAAATTTAGTTGATGAAGCCTACATTTTCCATTCAAAATCCGACCTTGGTGAGGGATTGAAATCAGGTATTTCAAACTCTGTTCTTGAGGCGGCAGGACTCAACTTAGTGGAAGAAAAATCCAGCGGAGTTGACACTCTGCAAATCTGGAATCGCAACTAGATTTTGATGACAATTTTCAGTTTTGCTTTCATCGGATGGCCTCATCATCCAACGTATTCGATAGCACTAGTAAACGGCCGCGCAGACCAATTGGAGGGGGTGGGAATTGGTCTCGATGTGGACACAAATCGTCGAGGAATGGCTGGTCGCTTTGGTCAAGAACTAGGGGGTAGATTCGGCAACCCTCTGGACGGTTCTCCCAAACTTCGCAGGTCCCT
>CAUZFJ010000152.1:0-4079 GCA_963579105.1 Candidatus Thalassarchaeaceae archaeon | reverse complement strand
TAGATCTTCAAGTTGGAAGGGAATCAAGCCAATAGGAGTGTAAACTAAAGGCACAATTTGGGGCCAATTGCGCACCATCTTGGAAATAGTACTGCCATCAGATTCACGCCAAGGCCCTGAACTGCCGTGAATAATAACAACGAAACGGTCTTCTAAATTGATTAAATTGCCATTATGGTCACACGGAGGTGGTACCCAATCAATCCAGTGTGAAGCGTGTATAATTCGTGGGTGCATGTCAATATCGGTTGACCACTGAACTCCTCCAGCCCGACAAGGAGGGGTGTTTAACACAAGGTCCACTGGCATATTTTCGTAAAGCCAAAGCGTTGCTTCCCTAAGTTCTGGGTTAGCGTGGCTTCTCTGTTCAACTAAATTCCATAATGTGTTATTGCGAATTGCTTCGCGACAACGGGCAAGTTCTGCTGCTGTGACATGTAAATTATGACGAGCCAACAATTCAATTTTCTCATCTTTTGGTAGATTTCTTACTTCTGATGGAGTTATTTTGAAAAGAGCAGGGGAGAGGTGTGGCCACTCTTGGATTTCATCGAGTTTGATGGTACCAGTTGGAGTCAGAAGACGATTATCCTTTGCGAACAATGCATACGCTGCCGAATCGAATAAATCAATTCCAAGCGCAATGCAAATTGGAAATAATATTGGATGGCCACAGCCAAACAAATGCACTGGTCTTTCAGGAGTTAGTTGTGACTTACTAGCAACAATGAGTTCAACTAGTTCGCGATACCGTTGGTTTTCCATCAATGGTACAACGCCTCCAATTGGATGGACCGCGAAGTCCATCTCTGACATCATAAAAGCAGACTTTTCTCGTAAATCTGAGAATGTGCCACCTTGGATGGGACCATTCAACAATGTTTCACCTGCGGCTTCCAATGCAGCAGGACCTCTTTCCGCGGTTACTGCAACTGCATCCTCAAGTTCTTCGCGAGTCATATCAGGACGGCCAAATACATCCATCATTGTGGCGATGTCAACCCCAATATCCCGCTGAAATTCAACGACTTCTACTTCGCCAATTTCAACATCGCCATACACATATTGCTGGAAAACTCCAGAGTCTGTCATTACAACCCCTTGATAATTGAGAAGTTTATGCACACCTTGTTTTAAGGCCTTTTCTTTGAGTTCCTCGCCCTTCCAAATGATGTATGAATTAGTAATCAATGCTTCAAAGCCGATGTCCCACATTTCGCTAGGGGAAATAGCCTGGATGTTCGGATTTACGACGGGCAAAAGAGTCGGCGTAGACAATTTGTGGGTATTTGTATGAAACAAACCTAGGCGAGCCCAGCCATCACTTGACTTGACTTCGAATTTACCGTGATCGCCTTCTTTACAAGGCGACGCAATACGAACACTGTCACTGCTCACAGCCTCACCTCAAGAAACTCGGGGTCGCCTCTGCCTTTTGTTGCCACCGGCTCAGCCAAAGGTGGCTGAAGTCATCAAGATTCGCCACCGGGTGGGTCGTTCCTACCATCTTCCATATGGCCAGACTTGTAACCATCCCATTTAGGATTTACTTGGTCATAACAATCGCCATCCTCTCGGTCAGTCAGTCCGTCATTGTCATTGTCAATGCCATCGCCACAATTTCCATCGCTGCCGAATAAGCCGCCACCGTCACCATTTGCGCTATCGCCTGAAAGCATGAACCAAGAGCCAACGGCGGCGACGACTAGGAACATACCGATAACTGTCCAAGCCGCTGTTCCAAAGCCTTCCTGCTTGTGCACAACTTCAACAGTAACTTTGCGATTTATGCCATCTCCTGATGTATCTGCTGAGGCGTCAGCAATCGCTGATTGTGCTGCCTCATCTACTGCCATCTTACTTGCAACGGTGGCACCTCAATATCAAACCCCCGTAGGGAATGCAATTCAATACAAGAGAAGATGAATTTCTGATTCTTTGATTAGAGAATGCAATTCATCATCAAATTCTCGCTCCTTTGGTGTTGCAATAATTTTGATTAATCTCCCCGTCGCATTTTCATTTACTAGTGAAATAAGATGTTCACTCATTGACATCTGATGCGCAGTAACCACCACGCCTGCATTGTGACCATCAGTTGAGATATGGATTATCCAATCATCAAACGGCAGAAGAGGACTCCACAATAATTCATATTCATCTGGAAGTCCAAAATCTGATTCACCTAATGCAGATTCTAAATCAGGGTGCCAAGAACTAGCTACTGATGGAATCTCATCACCTCATACAAATGTCACATTAGCATGTGTTTGCAGGAATTCCGCAGTTAATTCATCAAAATAATCTAACATTGCTGCACTAAAAGTAACCGTAGAGACCTCTTTGTCCATCAATAAATCATTCTGTATTCCCTGCAAAGTACCAGGTGCCGCCCCACAAGCCACACAGGCACCATCGAGGTTCAATTGTAATTCGAGAGATTGGGTGCCATTTTGTTGGGTGATTACCTTGCCATTGTCGACCACTACCGCACCGCCATGACCTACAAGCGCCGCTCTTACCTCACCAAGTCTAACCATGATAGCACCAACCAAATCAGGGCCACCTCCTGCTAAAACTAACTCTACTAAGGAGAGAGAGGCGAAACGCGCTTCCTCATCCGGGTTTACGACCTCAGATAAGCGAGATTCGGCCTCTGCTGCCATGCTCGCCGCGACTTCTGCCGCGTAGGAATCAGTTAGGTCGTCCTCAGCCATTATTCAGCCGTAGCCGCCCAACCTCTTTGACTCATTGCTCGCGTTCAGATTTACGCTGCAAACATGTTAAGATTGAATGTTAATGAGCAAACAAACCAAGATGTCGCGTGAAAGAAATGAACACGCCTTCATAAAGGCCGGCCAAACCACGATAATTGTGGAGGAATTGAGATGAGTGACAAAGGCGTGGTGGAGATTCATAATCTACACGTATCCATTGGTGATGAACCAATTCTTAAAGGCATCAACTTATCTATGAAAAAGGGCGAAATACACGCCCTAATGGGAAGAAATGGCAGCGGCAAATCAACCCTAGCAAAGGTCTTGATGGGCCACCCTGAATACGAGGTTACTGATGGGACTGTAACTCTTGGCGGCGAAGACCTTCTCGCTCTCCAACCGTGGGAGAGGGCCCGACTTGGCGTCTTCTTGTCATTCCAATACCCGCAATCAGTTCCAGGCCTTCAAGTTGGGAATTTTTTGCGTAAGTCTGTATCGGCTATCCGCGCTGAAAATACACCTAAGGCTCGAGATTTTCGTAAGGAATTGAAGGACTGTATGGAACTATTAAGCGTCGATAAGAAATTTCTTGGCCGCTATGTAAACGATGGATTTAGCGGCGGCGAAAAGAAGCGGCTTGAGATCCTACAATTGATGCTTCTAAAGCCTCAGTTGGCCATTCTTGATGAAACCGATTCCGGACTTGACATTGATGCATTGCGCACAGTTGCAACAGGAATAAATTCCTCAGTCGGTAATGCGGCCTGTCTAATCATTACCCACTACCAAAGAATACTAGAGCACGTCAATCCAACCTATGTTCATGTCATAGCTGATGGGAAAATAGTCTCCTCGGGTGGCCCGGAATTGGCACTGAAATTGGAAGACAAAGGTTATGAATGGCTAGAACAGGGGGCTTCAGCGTGAGCAGCGATGCACGAGATGCGGTTGGCGACTACAAGGCCGGCTGGCACGACCCGGAACAAGCGACCGTCCGATTCAACGCCGGCTTGACAGAACAAGTCGTCCGCGACATCTCGGAACTCAAGGGCGAGCCGGAGTGGATGACCGACATCCGAGTGAAGGCGTACCACCACTTCATGGCGCGACCGATGCCGACTTGGGGCTCTACAGAGTTACTCAACTCAATCGACTTCGACAAAATCTGCTACTTCCTGCGGTCGGGTGATGGGACCAAAGGAGATTGGGACGAAGTTCCAGAAGACATCAAGAACACCTTTGACAGGCTCGGAATCCCCGATGCAGAGAAAAAGTGGCTCGGTGGCGTAACAGCTCAGTACGAAAGTGAAACAATATACCACAGTATCCGGGAAGACTTGGAGTCTCAGGGGGTCATTTTCC
>CAUZFJ010000151.1:0-4101 GCA_963579105.1 Candidatus Thalassarchaeaceae archaeon | reverse complement strand
AGAAGTACAAATAGGCGCGAATCAATGAATGGCACATCACAAGGAACGATTTGCACAGTCTGCCATCCTAGTTGGTGAGCGAGGATGACTGCTCCACTCATTCCTCTGACCGCAGAATTTTGATTCTGATTCAAATCGTTATCAAACACTATTCTGACTGCTAATCCCTCATCTCCATTAACTGGCGGCCATTTTTGCGGCTTTTGCTTCAGAGTGCTAATGACTGCAGTAGCTTGTTCTTGGTTCTTGAATGAGATAATCGCTTCAGGGAAGCCAGAAATTTGCAGCGCCTTCACAACCCGAAGAAGCATTGCCTCTCCTTCTACCTCAACCAGTGCCTTCGGCTCTCCCATTCTACTTGAGGGGCCACCAGCGAGTATGATTGCCCCATCTGCGATAGTTTGCTTCACCATTCATTCAACCTCGGCAATTCGGTTGACAGCATATTCTAATTCTTGCATCAAACTATTCGCCCGTTGTAAAATTGCTAATCGGTCCCGCTTAGTTTGTGCAGAAGGCAACCATTCTAGCAATTTTTGCACATCAGTAGCATCTCGATGCAACAGATATTCTAGAGCCGCCAACGCAATCGGGTCTTCTGGCTCAAGAAAACGCATGCTTCACCGTACTCAGCCCTACCTCATCTTCATTTTGGCTGTTTAGGCAATATTCTGGTAAATTCCTTACCTCAACGTTTTGGGCGAAGAGATTCAAACATGCCACCAACGAGGTCAATCACGCCTCCTAATTCATCTTTGACTTTCTGAAGTAGTTTAGGGTCATCACTTTCTTCTAAGGTGCCTTTCACTATCTCAATAGCGAGTTGGTGTTCCTTGTCTGTAATTAGTAAACTAGAGCGCAGTATTGCAATCACCGCCATTTCGTCATGACTTAATGAGGCGTTAAGAAAAGCGATTTCAAACATTTCCTCATAGATTTGTAACCTCCTGTCTTTATTGATGATTTCACCACCATCTACAACATCACCCGCAATCACCGAATTGTAAATTTCACCTGGTAGTGTTTTCAAGTCATTTCCTGTCTTAAAAAGAAGAATTGCTAATTTAGTGGCTAACCGTTGTTCCTCCTGAGTAAGAACCCCATCTCTTAGAAGAACGTCAATCACAGTGGCGTAAACCTCGCGAGTTCGTGCCGGTCCTTCGCCTACAGGCATAATGTGACCACGTCGGCTTCACCTTTTCACTTTGACTAGAGGTCCGGTGGGTTCTTGAAGGAAGGGTAGTTCGGCCAATTTACAGGTTCACCTGTCCCAATCACCGGGCGCACAGACGCTCGATTCCGAGAAAACCGGCCCCAGTGGCGGTGCAGGATATACCTAAGGACTGAGAAAAATGAAAGAATCAGGAAATGCAAAATACATGATTAGAGTCAGCGTCAAACTTGATGGCCAAGCTCGTAGAAAAGACATCATCGGGGCGATTTTTGGGCAAACAGAGGGTTTAATGCCAGAAGCACTCGATTTGAGAAAATTACAGCGTTCAGGACGCATCGGTCATATCGATGTCGATCTAGACAGCATTAAGGGGAAAGTTAGCGGGGTAATTCAAATCCCATCCTCTCTTGAGAACGTAGAGAGCGCAATTATTGGCGCTGCTCTTGAAACAATCGAAAGGATTGGACCGGCGGCTTCACAATTGAAGGTGCTAGAGATATCTAATATCCGCTCTTCCAAGCGATCTTCGATGGTTGACCGTGCGAAGGATATTCTTCTTGATATCGTTAGGCAACGTGACACAGAAGCAGATAATTTGATTGATGAAGTTCGTAGTGTATTAACCACTAGCGAAGTTAGTACTTACAAAGACACAGGCATGACTTGTGGTCCCAATGTAGAGGAATCAGATGCCTTGATTATTGTTGAAGGCCGTAATGATGTGCTTAATTTAGCATCTTGTGGAATCAAGAATGTGATAGCAGTAATGGGTGCCGGGATTGATACATCATTGGTTGAATTAGTAGAGAATAAATCAATGGTTAAGGCATTCTTAGATGGTGACCGTGGTGGCCGAATGATTGCATTAGAGTTAGCCGGAGTACTTGGTGACAAACTAACTCACATTGCATTTGCACCAGAAAGCCGAGAAGTTGAACATTTGGAAAAGAAGGTAATAGGTAAGCATCTAGGTCAAGCAGAGCCTGCAAAACGCGTTATTTCTAAAATTGAAAAAACCGAAGGAGAAATCAATGATTCTTCAAAGGCAATAGAAATTCCCGATGAAGTAAAAGAATGGGCTGGAAACATGCCCAAGAAGGCGAATCAAGCAGTTATCATTCTAGAGGATGGTTCAGTTTCTGATGCGGCTAGTGTCAAAGACACAATTACCCAAGCAGGTGAAACTGAAGGCGCCCAGGCTCTTGTCATCAAGACAACGTGGTCTGCAAAATTAATGGAAATGGTGGCTGAGAGTGCAATCAAAATTGTGATTGTACCGAAGAAGGATGGTAAGGCAACGGCACCAGAAGATATGGTAGTATACGCAACATCTGATTTCTGAGTAAAACAGCACCTCAACTCGGCACGCTTCTTTCATAAGAGGGGCAGCGTATGGCGCAGCAATGCAAGCCCAAGACGGTGCACCCGCTTCACCACCTCAAGCGCTTGCAATGCAGGATAGTGTGGTTGGGGGAGATGTACACTCCGGCGTTGTAGTGCATAATCACTACAATACAACACCTAGCCAAGATGCCCCTAACTATGCTGTTTGGGTGAGTATAGGCCTTATTTTGGCGGCTATACTTCTAGCGACTTTTGGGGTGTTAACAGATGCTTGGGCAGTGCAAGAGGAATCTGAAGAGATTTCCGGCACGACGGTGTCTGTCGAGGTTGAAATGGGTTTGGATGATGTAACATCGACACTTTGTATAGATGATGATTGCACCACTATCGAAGATGATTTGGGTGGTGCATATGATAATTGCACATCAGATGCGGATGAGTTTGAATTATCATCATCTGAAACAGAGAAAAGTTGTGGCGAATTAGGAGATTTGGCAAGGGCCGGATTTACTGGAATGATTCTCATCTCTGTCGGTGTTCTCGTAATGTTAACCACTCTTATCGCTTCATTCCTGAGTATGCGTGGAACGATGCTTCCTTATTCTCAGTTTTATCCATTTGGAGGTGCTGGACTCATTCTTGTAGGCATTATTGCTTGGAAGATAATGTTACCAGAAGGCGATGCAGGTGATGCTAGTCTAGGATATAGCGCTTGGATAACTATTGTCAGTATTGTTTTGGCAGCGGCCGCTGGTGGGTATACTTTGTACAATGGTGGAGGAGTACAATCATCCAGTACTAACATCCGAGCCCCAGGCCAGGGCGCCCGTACACTAACATCTGAATCTACGGATAGAGAGTATGTTCTGCGCGAAAATACGATGGGAAATCAAACCATTTCCATTGTTGAAGATGGTAAACTACTTCGTTTGGTATGTGCTAAAAAAGACAATGGCGAAGTGGTAATTGAAGACCGATTCATTACTCAGAAAACCGCATTCACTGGTTTTACTCATCATCGCTTTGATTGGCTTGATAGCGGGAAATACGCGTGGTGGGCGATAACCGCGATAGGTGTTATTTTGTTGATACTTACACCCAGTTTTGGCTCATTTTTGTTCTTGACTGGCGCATTACTCTCATTAGCCCAATTATTTGACCCTGAATTATTGATTTTTGAGACCAACGCCGGTCGCCACCACTTACTTCTATACAGGTTTGGTTCTAATCGTGAATTAATGAATTTCAGTATGGATGAAATTGATTCAACGATGCAAAAAATGCTTAGTGGTGAACAATTAGATGGAAGTAATGTTGAAGCAAAAGCAGCCGAAATAGAAGAAAACAGAGAAGCTAAAATCAAAGCGGATCAAGAGGTTGCGGCGGCTGCTGAACTTGCAAAGGCAGTCCCACCAACACCTGTTGTGGTTTTGCCGGAACCTGAGCCGCTCCTAAACAATGATACGGCACCGGCTCAAATGACTGAAATCAAAGCCACACCCCCATCAACTCAAGTTGCAATACCCGAAGAAGAGGCACTGGAAGAACAAGTAGTAGAATCAGAACCAAAGCCAAAATTGGAA
>CAUZFJ010000150.1:0-4150 GCA_963579105.1 Candidatus Thalassarchaeaceae archaeon | reverse complement strand
CTCCTGGAAAGGCCCAGAAATCAGGAAATGATGGCATCTGGGAAACTCTGTGACAAAATAGGATTTCAGCGCCTTCATCACCATCTCTTGTAATCACTAGAGATGCAGCAGGTCTTATCCGTGGGTATGTCATTACAGGCATCACGAATCCTTCGGGTACCTCGCTCATCAGACTGCCCACGTAACCCCTCGCTTGAAATCTCTTGCACGTCTCCGGGTCAACATGAGTAGGGCTGACCCCATCGCTCCACTTCTCGAAGAGATTGAAAGAGAGAGGAAGAGGAAAGCCATTACATCACGAATTGCAAGAATTTCTCTTGCATGGTTCATGATTCTCTTGATGATTGGTTGGGTGTCAAAATACGCCTATCGATTAGTCTAATCAATCGGCTCAATATTTTAGGCTTTTACAAAGCCAGTTTTATCCCTCAATCTCAATTCCTATCAATGATTATGGTGGGGCAAGATACTTGCGTAAATACGTGGTCGATATGCATATGCGAGTGAAGGCCTTGCTGATGTGCATCATAGTATCATCGTTTTCACTATCAGGTTGTTTCGGAAATGATACGCCTCCGGCGGCGCCGGACGAACCTTCTGATTCCGGTGGTATCTTTGTGACGGGGGCTGACGGTCTACCCGTTGATGTTGAACCACTACCTTTGATTTTCAACTTCAGTGATGTTGGTGAAGATGCACCTGAACCAAGTATTGGCGTCACATCCAGTGGTTGCGTTTTCTTCATTGCCCTTGAGAAAGTCATGCGTTCTTGTGATTATGGCGAATCATGGGAGGATGTTTCAGGTCCTCAATGCGCGTTCCAGACCAACGACCCGTGGGGTTGGGTAGATCCTGTTACCGATCGGATATTCGCTGTTCAAATGCAAGGTCTTGAGACATCTTGGATATGCTGGAGTGATGATGATGGTGAATCCTGGTTGGGTAATCCACATGACTCTGGTACGACACCAATCAATGACCACATCAAACTAGCAACTGGCCCATGGACGAGTAGTGGGTACGGCATTCCTGGTCAGTTATCTCAAGCACTCTATGAAACGGCTGTGTACTATTGTTACAACAAACTCGCAGGCATTTTCTGTTTCACCAGTTTTGACGGTGGAGCCACGTTTGAGGCAGGAGGACAGATTTTCGGACTGGCTACAACCAATGGTGGACTGCATGGAGCCATTACTTCTGCACCTGATGGTACAGTTTACGTAACGCCCAGGGTTGAAACACCCACCGTCATCGTTTCTGATGACAATGGATTGTCTTGGTTTGATAGAACCATGGGCGAGGATGTTGGTACACCTTATCCACGAAAGAATTCCGAAGTTGCAACTGATTCAGAATCTAATGCCTATCATATCTGGACTGGAGCAGATGAAGGCGTGTATATGTCGCGTAGCACAGACTCAGGACAGTCTTGGGAACAAAGTAGCATTCGAATCAGCCCAGTCGAAGTCATCTCGTCTGTTTTCCCCCAAGTTGATGCAGGAGACCCGGGAAGGATTGCAGTCACTTACCTTGGTAGTGAGAACGCGAGTGAATTGAATCAATCCGACATTGACGGAAATCCATGGGATGGTAATGCCCACTATGCTAACTCCAATGTCAGTTACTATCTCTATGTCACCTATAGTTTGAATGCGCTTGATGAAAATCCTGTATTCCATACCGTGCGCGCCTCAGCGGACCCGGTGCAGGTTGGAAGCATCTGTCTAAACAGCGGCGATTGCCGCGACATTGGTGGTTCGAATAGGAACCTGCTTGATTTCAACGACCTGCATATCGATCAGGAAGGTCGGGTTTACATCGCGTTCGCGGATGGTTGCACTGGTGATTGTGCAACTGGAAATAACTCTCAGCCCGAAGATTCACGAAGCAGACTAGGCATCATGTGTTATCTCGGAAGTGGTCCGAGTCTATACGAATCATTTGGGCTTCTTAGCGAACCAAACTAATGTTCCTCCCTTCTGATGAATTGCTCTAGTTGCACGAAACGAAGCAAATATTTAGCCAATGGTTCAAATGTTAGTATTGCTACCACTTTTTCATGGCAAAGGTTGCGATTTGGGCCGCGTCGACTGGAAAGAACATGGAATTGGCTGAGAAATTCGCTAATGAAATCAAATTAAAGGGCCACGAAGCGGATATTGTTGATTTATGTGGTCTTGAGTTTCCACTATTCTCTCCTAAATTGGCAGCCACTATTATGCCACTTGATGGAATGGCTGATTTGATGTCGCGTCTCTCTACCGCCGATGCCTGGGTAGTTTGCGCTCCGGAGTACAATGGGTTGAACCCTCCTTCACTCGCAAATACCGTGGCTTGGTTATCAAAGGAAGGTGATGATTTTCGTGCACTGTTCCATGAGAAACCAGTTGGACTTGCGACAGCATCTGGAGGTGGTGGCGAATATGTCATCACAGCCATGCGAATGCAATTTGCTTACTTAGGCTGTACAATTGTTGGGCGGGTAGTAATCTCTAAGTCATGGAAAGAGGCAAATCTAGAAAGTATTACTGCTGTTGTTGATAGCTTGAACAAATTAATCTCTTAATATTGTTATCAACGATTCTATTATTTTTCTAAAGATTGAACTTGTAATGATTAGATAGCCCCTTCTAGATACGAATCCTCAATTTTGAGAGAGCCAACATTTGGCTTTCAGCCGCGAAGCAAAGTTGAGGACGTGAAGGTTGTTTTACTACCTGAAACGCTTTCGAATCAGAAAGGCTTCAACAAAGAGATAGCCCCTTCCAGATTCGAACTGGAGTCCTATGATCCAGAGTCACAGATGATGGACCTCTACACTAAGGGGCTGTGGGTAAGGGTGGCGAGTAGCCACAGTTATTTCAAGCCAACCGATAAGTAAACGATTCTGAACTTTTACTCTTCGGGCTCTGCCTCTGAGTTTTTTTCATTGAAATCCCTTGTGTGCCCTGCCTCACGTAATTTGGCTAAGCGGGTTTTACTCACATCAGTGCCTTTTTCCTCAAATTCGTTAAACCACTTGTCAAGAAGCCAGGCAAAAAGCAATCCAATTGGGTCAGGTAAAATGATGATGATTGCAACGATAATTGCGGCCCAATAGTACCATTCCATATCCTCACCTCAGGTTTCGGAAGTCGGGTCCCACCCTGAAATGTAGTGCTCGTCAAGAGCTTTCAACTCGTCTAATTGTGTGTCTAACTCAACTTCTAGGCAACCTAGGTTTTCCTTAATTCGTCCTTCGTTACTCGACTTTGGAACCGTGATACACCCAACATCCAAGCACCATTTTATCGCAACTTGAGCCGGTGTGCAGCCTAGATTTCCTGCAATTGCCGCAAGTTTTTCGTCCTTTACTTTGTCTCCTCTTGCTAGAGGTGAATACGCCATTACGGTTGCACCAACCGCTTCGGTAGCCGCGCGCAGAGCATCTCTTTGTAGCCAAGGGTGGATTTCTATCTGATTGACTGAGGGCATGTAGGTTGCGTAACTTCGCATTTTGTCTAGGTGGTGGGCCCCGTAATTTGAAACCCCGATTGCTTTGGTCCATCCATTTTTCAGGCATTCTTCCATGCCCTTCCATGTCGGTTTTCGATGGTATGGGTCTTTTGGCGGTGCATGCACCAAGTATAGGTCAACGTACTCAAGTCCAAGATTTGTAAGCGATTCTTGACAACGTTGTTGCACTTCTTCATTTCCAACTGCATGGGGGCGGCGAAGTTTTGTTGTAACAAACAATTCTTCGCGTGTGATTATTCCTGAATCAATTGCTTCACCAATGGCTTCACCAACTTCGTGTTCGTTTTCATATGCCATTGCAGTGTCAATATGCTTGTAACCGGCCTTCAGGGCCGCCAACACGGCATCCTTGCACTCGCCTGGTTTGCTCATCAGAAAAGTACCAAGGCCAAATTGCGGCACTTCAGAAGTGTGCGCCAATTCGCCGTTTGTTGTGGCATGACCGATGGTAATTGTAGGTCCCATAAGTCGAAAGGGGGGGCCATCTACTTTCAAACCCTACTCAGGAACGGAATTCAGCAAGTAATGATTCTAGGTCCGCTTCACTCGGTCTCAACTGTTCAATCGTCAGGTCGGCAAGGGGTGTGTCAGAAAGTCCGAGCATCTCGTCGAGAGTCTTTGGTTCTGGGTTGTA
>CAUZFJ010000149.1:0-4151 GCA_963579105.1 Candidatus Thalassarchaeaceae archaeon | reverse complement strand
TTGCAACTGACGGTGATTTCAACAAATCCAATCATCATCTCTCCGGATTCTAATTCAAAGAAGTAATCACCTTGCTCGCCATCTCCAAGATTCATAGTTTCATCAGAGGTGATATTGTCTTGAATGAAATCTACTTGCCACTTGCCTTTTGCGCCCGAAGAGGCTCCACCTAGGTCGTCAGAATTTGACGCCATAAAGGAGAAGTAGGCTGGGAAAGTAATAGCGAAAACAACTGAAACCACCAAAATGGTGATTGCCCTCTGAGAGCCGAATAATTTCTCAATACCTGTCATTATCGCCCCTCAACTGTATGTGGGTGGCCTCTGTGTTATCAATGTGCCACCGTTAGTGGTTCACTCTTCCTCGGCAGAAAGAATCCATTCAGCAGGTGGCCAAGAAGGCAAGTTTGTGTCTGGCCAAGCGGCCTTATCCACATTAACTCCTTGATTTTTGAAGGTCCTTTTTGAACGCCTCCAGACAGGTAGGAGAAAACCGATGGTCGAACGTTCTCCAAAAGTCCATTTCCAAGGGCATTTCGGTAGGCGAGCAGCCCATTGAGCGAATAATGCGCGCCACTCTTTTTCAAGTTCATTGGGGATGAGCCATTCCACTATTGTTAGTGAACCAGCAGCACCTTGCACGTGACTGTACGCTTCCATCCCAACATCTTTCAGAGGTCCATTTTCAATAACAATCCCAATTGTTCTCGCCGCTTGGGCTATGGGAACGATAACTGCCCAGCGATCAATAAGTCTGCTACCACTAATTCTGCGGGCTGACCAGTTCGCTTCAACTACAAGTTGGCGTAATGCTCTGATAGCGTCAGTAGGTGAGATGCAAGTCTCAACCTTCAGGTGTCGCGGCACAGCCATGATGCTCCCTTCCACTCATTTGTGATAATCAATTGCAACGATTTCATCAACTAGGCAGAGATTTCATCGGATTTAATCAAATTTCAATCAGATAATGCAGTGGTGAGCATCCCCCCGGTTGAACGTGAGATGAGCATCCGCACGGTTGAGCATGCCGCGTATGGCGGCGAGCGATTTTTTCGTCTGTTGTTTACAACTCAACCAAATAGAGAGCCAAGACCTTCGAAACTTGAGTCGTCCTCATCCTCTTCAGCTGCTGCTTCCTCAGCGGGAGCAGCATCATCTGCGGCTGGTGCGGCACCACTAGGTGCAGCAGCGGCGACCGGTGCAGCGATAGCAGCGCTCATCGCTTCTCCGATGTCGACGTCACCAAGGCTAGCGACTAGCGCTTTCACGCGTGCGTTGTCACCTGATACGCCAGCGGCCTTTAGGACCGCACCGACATTCTTTTCGTTGATCTCATTCTCTGCTGAGTGCAATAACATTGCAGCATATACATATTCCATTTTTTCTCACTTCCTTTTAACCAAATAGGTCACCGAGGCCGTCAAATGCGTCCTCTTCTTCCTCCACTTGCTCCTCTTCAGCCGCTTCCTCTTCAGGTGCGGCTTCAGCAGGAGCTGCGGCGGCAACTGTTGTTGCGGCGCCGAGCATTCCCGACAATTCTTCGTCGAGAGCGGAGGAATCTAGTTGCCCTGCAAGGGCCATTGCCCGTGAATTTGCACGGGAGATGAATAGAGGCATGGTTTCACTGTTTGTGATACCAGCCTCAACAGCCACGGAGAGCGCCTCGCTCTTCGCTTTAGATAGTAGAGTGGGCATTGTTTCTGGAGTGAACCAGCGTACATTACACGCAACATTGAACGAGGCGGAAACTGCCTGTGCGATATTGTTGCGGAACCCATCAAGGTCAAGATCAAGATCTTCTGGTGGCATTAGAATACCATCTTGCATGGCGCCACAGAGAATAATACCAATTTCAATTGGCTTGATTCCCAGTTTGTCTAACATTAATCCGAGGTCACCTGGAATTAATTCACCTTCATTGACGACAGTAACAGTCTTCTGAATCAATACCTTACCTTTGTCAATCTTTGCTGGGATACCAACTGCAGATAATTCTCCGACAATTGGTCCAGGAGCGAACTCAGTTTCTCCAGCCTGTACAACAATGTCTTGAGGTGCAATATCACCTGCTTTAGCGGACCTTCCGGTCCTAGTCTTCTCTAACTCGTTGAATAACTGGAATGGACTTAGATTTGATGAATGAACTAGAACAGGCTGTGCAGCATTTTCCATCATTGTCTCCAAGGATTGTTCTTCAAGCCCTGCTTTTTTCCAAGCAAGGCGGAACAGGGTTTTCTTTGCCATTGTGAGGCTCATCATGGTACGCAATTCTGCGCGCATACCTAGCATTGCAATTGCTGGTACACCACTGGTATCAACTATTCCAATTACCCCATCCTCTTGAAGGATTTCTGTAAGTTCCCCAACTCGGTCTCTCTTCCAACCCACTACCTTTGGAATCATTAAATCAGCACCTCCACTTTGATAGAAGGACCCATGCTGGTCTTGATGTATAGTGAACGAATATTGTCTGCACCACGTTCTAACTTTGATGTAACACGCTTCCACATCTCCAATGCGTTTTCAGAGATGTGTTCTTCAGTTTGGCTTCTTGCGCCTACAATAGTGTGGAAAGTGATTTTATCTCGACTGCGAATGATAGCAGTGCTGCGAAGTCCATCTGCAATCATGCCTGGATCAACATTAGGTGGTACAGGACGAGGCATTTTTCCACGAGGACCAAGAACGATTCCAAGGAACCTTCCGATAGTTGCCATGTGTGGAACTTCAGATAGGAAAAAGTCGTGTCTTCCTGCCAACTTTCTTGCCTTCTGTCGGTCACCACCCAAATCCTCAATTTTATTAGGGTCAATAACAACTATTCCAGCAGCCTTTGCTTTGGTTGCCGTTTCACCTTCAGCAAACATAGCGATGCTGATTTCCTTACCGCGCCCATGCGGTAGACGGACATTTTCTTCAATTCTGTTTGAAGGGTTCTTCAAATCAACATCTCTGATGGTAAATGCCATCTCAATGCTTTCAATGAATTTTCGCTCTGGCGCTTCTTCAAGCGCTTTTTTCACTGCTTCAGTAATTTGTTTTTCCATTTTTCCTCACCCCTGCGGTCAACGAGGTTTCCCTCTCCCGCAACTCGTGTTTCAATCGAATTTGTCGTCATGCTCTCCCGCTTTCACTTGCATTATGAAATCCTTTGGCACGATGCCTTCAATGTGACAACGCATAGAGACACATGTTCCCATGACCTCTAATGAACGCTGCTTGACACCTTTGCCAGTCAAATCATCTGCCTTCTCTTTGGAGATGGTTATGATTTGATCAAGTGTAATATTGTGAACAGTCGGGTCAGAACCAACATCGGTTTCCCCTTCCCAAGAACCATTGAACTTGATTCCCTTGCCAATAACCGCAGTGCGTATGCGCCGTGCAGTCCAGTTATCTGACATTGATTCACCTCATTGTTTGGGTTTTGGCCGACCTGCTTCCCCTATTTAACCGCCGCGAGAACCTCATTACTCACTCAGGCGACACGCTCCGTAACGTGTACATTATCAGCGCGCATAGTGATAGGGATTGGAACTGCAGCTTCAAATAATTCAACAGTCACTTCTTCTTTGCCTTCTTCAACTCCTGTTACGCGGGCGCGATTTCCTTTGAAGTGACCTACTCTGATTTCAACAACACTGCCAACTTCGATTCCAGCAGTTGCTGATTTCGGCTCAAGATAATTGGATACAACTGCTAATGGTGCTTCACCTGGCAGCACTTTGGAACAACCACGCATTGGTGTAGTCACACCTCCAGCACGTCCGATTAACTTCTCGACATGGTGCTTTGCACTCGCTTCAACGAATATGTATCCGCGCATGAGGCGAGGGTGAATGACTGCGAAAACTTCAGCTTGAACATCTCTCAGAGAGCCGGTGCCAGAAATACGTGCATGAATTTCATTGGCGATTTTCTGTTCTTGACCAATTGTTGTTTTGAGCATATAGAGGAAACTTGAGACATCCCCGTACATATCCCCAAGTTGGGAAACTGTGGGCCGGTTTTGAATAGCGGATATTCCGTCTTCTGATTCATCCACCTCATCTGGACTCAAAACATTGAGATAACCAGGGTCAACCCACATTGCTTCATCGTAGAGGCTGCGTGGTTCTATTTCTGAGGAATCACTAACGAACAGAATTGGAG
>CAUZFJ010000148.1:0-4160 GCA_963579105.1 Candidatus Thalassarchaeaceae archaeon | reverse complement strand
AGAAACAAGATTCCATCCCCAGCGAACAGTTACCTCGCCATTTGGAAATCAAGGTGCAGGTGCGACTCTGAACTACCGCGGCTGGACTTATGTTTCGACATTTGCTTCAACCACACTTAACCAAGTGGTGAAGAAAACATACCCTAACAATCTGAGTACCGCTTCCAGCGTCGCTATTGTTGAAGGGAACTGTAACATCCCCTCCCCAACAGGCTCAACCTGGGGTGCATATTATGGGTTCAGGGATTGGACAATCGGTGATGACGAGAAGTTGTATGGTATTCTTGGATTGAACCGGCAATCTGCCTCAATTAGTGAATTGGTGATGGTGGTTTTTGATATCCGCTACGAAGATGTGTGGACCTGTGAGAACACTTACGACCTATCGTCAAACTCTTATGGGCCATACACTGGGATATCGTACGATAGAAGTCGTGACCTAATTTGGGTTCTTCATTCAGTGAGGAATACTATAACGCCCTACACATTCAACCCCGATGGCTCCTTTGAGAGGGACACGGATTTACAATACTCTTACTTTTCTAATTATAATGAACAAAATGGATTGGTAGCCGACAATAATATGTTCTTCTTCAGAAGTCAATTTAATTATTATCAAGACCGATTGGAAGCTTATGCAATCAGTGGCACATCCACAACTCTTGCAAAACAAACTGGCGAGCGCTCTATCAGTGCTCGTGGATTTGGCCTCTACTACGATGGTTCAAGGCTGTCTTTGATTGATCACTATATGTGGTCTGCACGTTATTATCGTGAATATGGGACAGGTTGGGCTTATCCGATTTCACCCCAACCTGGGACAGCAAGTTGGATATCTGAACCAATCGTTACTAATGATGACGTGATAATGGCAAATTTAGAAACCTCATGGTCAGCAACCTCAACAGGTGACAGAGTTGATTATTGGGTTAGTGCCGACAATGGTACCCACTGGGTCCAAGTCACAAATAATGAGACCGTTCATTTCTCAAATCCCGGCAACCACTTGCGTTGGAAGTTACAACTAGTGGGTGGTACTGCTGTTTCATGGTGGTTATCAATGGAATATGGTACCTCATATGCAACATCTGGGTCTTGGACCTCACCGAAGATACCAACGGGTACTCAAGTAGGTACTCTGCAACCTCAATGGACAGAAACCACACCTGTAGGTACCTCACTAAGTGTCGAGGTTAGCAATGACAATGGCTCTAATTGGCACTCTGCAACTAATAATCAGTTGATAGAATTACAATCACAAGGCTCTGCTCTAAAGTACCGTGTCAATTTTTCAACAACCGATACGGGGATTACTCCACTTCTAGATGCTTTCACACTTGATTACGAAGAAGGATACCCCTCAGCAGTTCGACTTGATATTGGCGATGACAATACTAACGAATACATTGGCACCGGTCTATTGAATTCACCAATTGACCTCAGTGGGGCCGCTCTCGTTAGCGCGTTTAACAGCCATATTATTGACAATGGAGAAGGTGTTTCAAATGTCACATTGGGGCTATCAGCTGGATCACCAGGGCGAATCAAAGTCTCAAATCTTGATATCACATACCGTATGAACACGCGCGCTCTCAGTGCTGAAATTGAAGGCAACATCTTGGTTCCTGATGGGGATACACGTGTGTTACTCGTCAGAGTTGCTGAAGGTGATGAAGCAGATCGCATTACTCAGGTGCAAGTTGAACTAATGGCTAATGGCCGCAATAATTCAGTCTTGCAGTGGCAGAGTGGCAATGTCTGCGATTTAGTAAGTAACAGTGAAAATTTGGTTAGATTCGATGCAGGTAACTGCTCATCATCTACAGATAGTAATGGATTCCTTTCATTACTTTTCCCAATTGAATCTACTTGGGAATGGAATGATGAAGCAGATGTTGAAGCAAGAATAACAGTTGATGATGACATCGGCCGCCAAGTGAATGGTTGGATAACCGATGACATGGATATTAGAATTGAGAACGACATTGTCTTACTTGACTTAGGAGTAACTGATGAAACAGGCAGGGTACTTGAAGGAAATGATTGGATGCGAGGGGGACTGCAGATGACATTCCAAGGCGGTATCGTTTTCGAGGGTACGACTTATACTCCACATGCTGGCCAATTTAATATTGAGTTGACGGGCCATAATTTATCGATGAACGGGATACCAGAAGAGCCTGAGAAGCAGTACCACATTGAGCCAAACCCCAGTCATGGGCAATACTCATTGACAATTACTTCACCGATTGAGTCATCACCAGGTGGGATGCTTTTCCGAATAAAGGCAGTGAGTTTACAAAATGGTTCAACATACATCAATCCCGAATATAACTCCGTAAGAATTGTTCTAGATGGCAATAGCCCACTCGTGATAGATGCAACTCCATTAGATGGTTCTGAGAGGCATAAGGGTAATCCTAACCAACCAGTAAGAATAGTTGTGCAGGACTCTGTTGACCCACCAACTCTGCTCACTTTGCATTACTGGCGACAAGGTCAGGACGATTTGAATTATGATAAAATCCCAGATGAGAATGAGTATACTACACTTTCATTGAGGACTCCTGAGTTACAGGCGGGCGGACTGAATATTTTTGAAGGTCTTATCACAGATTCTATGAATCACCATGGAGAGAAGGTTTCCTTCTTCTTGTCTGGTGCTGACGCACAAGGTAACGTGTTAGCGATGGGAGGTGGCCCTGTATGTCTTGATGACGATGCACCTTGTGGTGATCTTCCAACCCAATCTCTTCCCGACTGGGATGCTGATTTGGTGACCTACACAATTCGAGAAGAATTTGAACCAGCGTTAGTGCTTGATGGCAATTCTACAATTGTTGGCCACGATGATGCAGCCCCATTACATCCGGGAACAAAATACACAGCGAAATTGAGGGTTTGGGATAATAATGGCTGGAATGACATCGAGAGTATCAAGATGGCACTTGGTGATGATATTAATGCTAATGAAACTGCGATTTGGGCTAATTTCACCAAACTTTCTGATGGCTCACTGACAATGTATCTTGAGTCAGGCGGCGATGGTTTAGCAGTTTCAAACCTGTACAGTGATTTCACTATAGTGAATGACACAGCACTTGATTTGGATATTCAATTCCAATTAACATGGTTATTCCCTGAAATTTGGGATACTGATGGTGATACAACATTTATTCCAGTTATAGAAATCGCTGACTGGCCTTGTCTTGATGGTGAAGATATTGCTTGCTTTGAACATCGTAGTGGACTTGGTAATGACCGATGGAGTTTGGATAATGACCTTCGCTTTGACATGGCCCCTGGTCATTTCACTGCAATTGACTTAGCAACTGGCAGAAATCTGTACACAGGTGGAGATGAACAGGCGACAATAGCGGCTGGACAAGTTGTCAGAGTTAACGGTCGAATTCTATTCAGTGAAGATGAGACGCCTGCTCCGGAAGGCGCCTTTGACATCGTTATTGGTAATCTTGAATTGGAATGGCGTGCGGTGCCAAGAGATGACGGCGAATTCACCAGTGACATTCTAGTTCCAAATGTAAGAAGCGGACATCTTGATATGTTGGCATGGCTAGAAAATTTACCTGGTCTTGCTGCTGATGAAAGCGAAGAACAGCCAAGAATTCTTTTGGAAGTAGATGGTAATTCCCCCGTAATTAACGCTATCAGTCCTTCGGGGGATATCGCAATTACAGATGCATCAGAAATTGCAGTTTTCATTAATTCAAGCGATGACCATGGCTTCATCGCCCAAAGAACTGCAGTATTGCACTACAAGGTGAAAGCGGGGCAATCCGAGGTTTCTAGGGGCTCACAAGAGTTGGGCACATTACTAGAGCAGTACGGCTATGGTCACTGGACTGGCGTGGTTGACTTAACTGATGGAGGGGTTACTGAACTCTTGCCTGGATACACAGTTGATGTTTGGGTGACTGGGGCAGACGCTGCAGGGAACCCGTATGTTTCAGAAAACAATACCGAACAAACCCCACTAACACAATGGCGAATTATTCGCGTAGGACCGACCGTTACTCTTGTTGACTTGGATGTTTATTGGTCCGATGCTACACCTCAATCGGGTGATAATGTTAGTTTGTTAATCAACGGTGCCAACGAAAATAGCGAAGAGGGAACTCTTACCTTTGCGTTGCAACAAA
>CAUZFJ010000147.1:0-4202 GCA_963579105.1 Candidatus Thalassarchaeaceae archaeon | reverse complement strand
TTATGCTGTCACTTCTGCTTATCTCGAGTGCCTTTTTGGCATCAATTGGTGTCGGTGGTCCGCTTGGTCAAGAACGAATTAGTTCTCTATCACCCCCAGGTGATGACCCAACTATTGGCTGGACAAATGTAAGCGGTCCATCAAATCTTGGGACTTGGTCTGGAAATTTCTTTTCGTGGTAGGTGGTTCAATTATTACTGGTGTCATCCTAATACCGAAGGCTCGTACCCAAATTAAAATCGAGAATACTGAAACCTCAGATGAAAGTTCTGAACTAGAATAAAATAAGTTTGCCTTAGTATATTTTCCCAATAATGACCAGAGAAATTCCTAGGGGGAAGATTGCTGCTGTTAAGCAGGCCAGCCTAGAGTGGTGAACAACTGCCATGCGATGATTGAACCACCAGCAATTGAGAGGGCGTTAACTTGGCCTTTACCAATCAACCCTCGATTTTCAAGTGTAGCACCTAAGACACTGTCTATTTGGCATCCGAGCCAACCAACAAGAGTTACTATGGCGATGAAAGGAATGGCTCCAGTTGTACTCCCGCCTTGTAGCACCCATCCTAAGGACCAAGTTAGAATTGCGATAATTATAGCGCCTAGAAATGCTGCTAACTGACCATTAGGACTCCAGCCGCCGTTTAGGCCCGCCTCACAACTCTTCATTGTGGTAATCATTCGGACACGTGGGTCCACACATCCAAATTCACTAGCAAATGTGTCTGCTGCTGCAACAGCAATAGCCGCACCATAAATTGGCAGCATTGCATCCCATGATTGGTTGTAGAAAGCAATGATTGCGATAATACCTGGTACTCCGCCGTTGGCAACAACATTAGACCATTCTCGATGTCCATCTTCTGATTCAGCAAATCCCTTTGCTAATTTCTCTTCTAATCGCCATTTGGTAGCTGCAGAGCCGGCTGAAAGGAAGCCAAGAAGGATGACTAACCAAGTCCAGTGACCTAAGACACCAACTATGGTACCAAGAATGATTGCAGTTGCAATACCGGGGCCATCCAAGATGTTGCGCGCCTTTGATACGACGGTCAGTAAAACAACCAGTGAAATTGAAATGATCAGATTTGTATCATCTAGGCCGCCGACAATCTCGGTGATATCAGTGGCGGCGATTTCAACGCCGTCAAGTAAGTATTCAATTACCAACGATTCCGCCTCCTCAATTAAAACCACAGCCGACGGGTTCAGTTCAAGAATGTGACTATTGAAAAAACTTGGAGCCGCGCGTTCGCGCGAAAGTTAGTGCACACCGCGCGTAATTCAAACGGAATCCGGAGAAGCGATGACTGAGCGGATGATTTCTCTTCCAAGCAATAGTACACCACATACTAGTAATCCAGACCACAGTAGGGAAATTGCAAATATTTCTCCATCGCTCATTTTTGCCGCAATTCCAATCAATTCAATAGCGGTTAACGTACCATTCCAGAATGCATGTCCCACAATGGCTAGAATTAAACCAATCAACGGGTGTTTAGGGATAGGTAACCTTGCTCTACTATACTGTACAGTATATGGTTCAAGAAGAGGTAAACGAAATTCTCCGAGTAATTCAGTTGCTGGTGCCACTACACCTTGTTCTGAGTTTTCCGAGCCAACAAATTCACCACTTTTTGGGTCAAGTAGTTTCCACTCAAGTTGCTGGTCATCAGAGGGTTCAGTTATACTGTCTAGAATTCGCGCGTTCTGCGCATCTTTTGATTTTCTTTTCATCAAGAACCAGCCTAGGCCTGTACCTGTAAGTCCTGTCCAAAACGCGTGACCTGGAATCGAACCTATTCCGCGCACGAGCGCAGTTAAGGTAAATGCAATTGGACCACCGAATGTAGAAGTTAGAATGTAGATTAGATTTTCAAGCATAGCAAATCCAAGGCCAACAGTGAACCCAACTTGGAATCCGCGCTTGGGTGAATCTATAGATGAAGCGAATGCGAGCACAAATAGGCCTTTGCATATTTCTTCACCAAATGGTGCAGATACTACCGGTATGAGTAATTGAACGACATAATCTGAAAAGAAAATCCCAGCAACAATTGGAAATAGCATTGAGTTGATTGTTAGCGCCGGAATCGCTGAAAGCATTCCTGCTACTAGCCACGATTCCGCTTCACGTTGCCTTGTATGAAGCCCAAGGCGCCTCGTACACCAAGACCACCAGGCAACGACGGGAATTGAGAATCCAAGTAACCACGCTGGAATCCCAATGATAATGAATAGCAATATCGCTACAATAGCTCCAGTTTCAGATGTGAGGTAGAGTCCAGTAAGAAATGTGGTGATTACTAGAAGTCCAGCGAACACCATCCACGCAGTTTTACTTGGCGGTGTGTCAAGAAGTGAGTCATCCCTTACTATGTGATGGGCAAAGCGTGTTTTAGTAGGGGTTTGAAGAGAACCACCCATCGCTAACCTGTGTACATTTGTACCACGTTCATCAGCCACTGCTCGTTGAAGGTGAACTAACTTAGGCCTTCTGAAAAATGTTAGAAGAAACACGAAAGGTGCAGCACACACACCTCCACAAATTGACATAAATGGGTCATTTAATGCAACTCCATAGGGTATCATAAAAATCAGTTGGGCAAGGAAAGTAGCCACAATAACAGTCCCTAACATCCGCCCATAAATTTTCCACGGCTTACTAACTCTGATGAGTTGTAGGTCTGCTGGCGGGGGAGAAAGAGGATTTACTTCTGGCATGATGTATGTGTGGCCTGGCGGAGCCGTCCCAACTGCAAGCTGTGCTTGCATCGGTATAGCCTCAGGCCGAACTGCTGCTGAATGATGGCTTGTCCCAGCTAATGGGTATCCGCCTTCTGAGGGCTGCATAATAGGGGCAGAAGAGGCGAGTTACATCAACCTCGCCCCGTCTCAATCATTTGCTAACCCGCCCCGTTTGGGGCAAAGGAGATGAGCAGGGTGCTTGTGCGACAACTACCTGCAATGATGAAGACTTGTGGCCGACTGCTGTTACCAACATGACGATTGATGGGCGAACTGAGCGGGTAATTCCTTTTTCACAGGGTGTTTTGATTGAGCAGAAAATTCCTATTCTAGTTCACAGTCCAACGGTTGAGGGGCCACCCGCAGGAATTGGCGGTAGTGCTTCTAGTGTTCCACGAAGAGTTGCACCTTCAGTGAGTGAGCCAAAAATTCCTATGTCACCAGCAATGTTGTGAGAGAGTGCGAACCAAACTCTGCCTTGTACATCTATTCTCATATCCAAGAAATCGCCAAGTCCACCGCATCGATTGTAACCGCAATCATCCAAATCATCAATTGGGTCATTTTCTTCGGTGATTTGGACGGTGGTGAAAAGCGGGTTATCGCTGAAAGCATCAGTGACTGTTGTGATGTAGCCGTGCCATGCCTCAGTTCCACTTCCATTGGCTATGACCCCAACATAGCCGAAGGCTACGCGGCCTTCGGAGCCAGCCGTCACTACTGGGAATCCAGTGCCAGAAAGGCCGGCTGGGGGTGCAATCATCATTGCATCTGACCAAGTTTCAGCTTGGTCTCGTGAATAAGCAAAGTATGGCATATTGTCCGAACCCATCCACATTGCGTAAACATTGGACTGATCATCAACTCCAACTTGTGCTTCCTCGGCATTCCAAGTAGTAGCCTTACCACTTTCTTCAGTCGGAAGCACATGCTCACTCCATGTGTATCCGCCATCATCGCTCTTGTAAATCGCATATCCTTGAGCATCACAACTTGGATTACCGCGGTAGAAATTTCCGTCATCAGCGCCTTCTAAGTGAGCGCTCAGTCCACCACTTCCACAACCTAGTGGGGCTCCGGGTACTTCTGGGCTCCATGTATTTCCACCATCAAAACTCGTTGAGCATAGTGGGGCTTCCCAGTTTCCATTGATGCAGAATACCCAGGTTGTTTGGTGCAATGCAGCGGGATAGGGCGCTGAAGCAATAGTTTGGTGATCCTGAACGGAATAGGATGTTGCGATAGTCGGTGCAGACCATGAGGTGCCCTCATTGTCAGACCATTCGACGGTCATTCCCAAGAGAGCGTGCATGTCGAACTTCATGATGCGGTCAGTCCACGGGTCAATGTACACGTATGGGTCATTTGAGTTGGGCACAGGGGCAATTGGGTCATACACATTGGTGCATGAGTATTCTGATAAGTCAGTCATTCCTATGAGCCCAGTGCATTGA
>CAUZFJ010000146.1:0-4242 GCA_963579105.1 Candidatus Thalassarchaeaceae archaeon | reverse complement strand
CCCAGATACTTTGAGTCCAAGGCCCTTCAAATTATCCTTCAACTCTACCACAGATAGTGTACTCCAAGGGAATTTCAATGGGTCTTTCATTGCCTTTGCTTTTTTCCGCTCGTCGCGTGCAGCATCCATTTTTTCCTTTGATTTAGTAGCAAATTTTTTTGAACTATCAGCGATGTCTTCTGCGCCTTTCTTTAGATCTTTACCAAATCTCTTCAAACCACGCTTCATTTTTTCCATTGTGTCTTCTTCTTCGGGAATGTAAACTGAATCATCTAATGGTAAATCGTTTGAGCCATCAGACTCTCTTTCATCACCAACCATACTAGTTGGTAGTGTTGCCTAATTAATGACTCTATCTCGGAAATATGGTGTTTCTTCGGAGTGCAGCAAGCACCAAAGCCCCCAGTAATAGGAAAACTTCGAACCCAGGTAATGGGCCACCCTCGTAACTTTGCGACCAGTTATCATAGAACCTAACTTCTAGGTCTGAGGCGCTTGAACTGTTTGTCATAACAATGTATTCATCACCTGCAGAAACAAAACCATCATTGTCAGAATCTTGCCACTCAATCGCCCACCATGAACCTTCAGCGTCAGTCAAGTTTACCGAACCATCCCCAATGTTCATTGATAGTGAATAGTTAAACTCCTCTGTTTCGCTATCCTCTGAGCCAATCCTTAGTTCAATGTCACCAACTAATACCTCGTGCTCATGGTCACTATTTACTATCCCTGAGAATTTAAAAAGGGGATCTGGGATTTCTGATTCATTCACGCCTTCATCACTATTATCACCACAATCATCCCAATTATCATTGACGTAATCCCATGGTACTGCATTATTATTGTCGCAAGTGAATGTACCCTCAATATCGACTTGCCCTGACCCCTCACCTAATTGAATATCTACAGAAGTCTTTGGATAGGTGTTTTGCACGCTTAATGCTGCATCATCACCCCACACTATGCTCAATTTCATGGCTTGGTTACCATCGTGAGAATAAACCTCTAACTGATGCAATCGAGGTGGGAATTCAAGGAATTCAACCATAATGCTGTGGGTATCATTTGAGGACGTGGCTACCTGTTGGGTAGATGGTACATCTACCGTCACAGTCCAAATCATGCCAGATAAATCCAAATCGAATGCGTCAAAATCAGGTGTTAAATCACCTAATTGCCCGTCATCACCAGTACTCTCCTCGCTATCATCCTCAGATGCTAACTCCACAAATGGGTCAGTATACTCTGGAACTAAATCACGTCCAAGGAACCATTGATTTCCTACCATGATGTTGATATCTGTTGAATCACCTTGAATTACTCTGTATTCAAGACCCATCATCCCTGATTGGATTGCAAGCCCAGTGTTAGAAAGTTGGGCGATATCATCCTTACCGATGGTAAATGTCATTTCCAACAATTCGCCTTCTTCTAAATCCTTTGTATATACCTCAACGGATATCATATCCTCTAACTCGGCAAGTGCAGTAATATTCATGTTTGATTCATCATTGAGAAACGCTTCGACCTGAGCACCAGACATGGCAGAAGCATCACTGCCACCGCCATCAATTACGATGACACCACCATCATCTATTTTCTGAGGGGCAAGAATACAACCCGCAAATAAAAGACTGGCTGATACAAGTAGCATGAACACTCTCTTCATGATTCTAAACGGGAAAGACTACCTTTTTCATACTTTAGCCTACAACTCCTCTAAAGACAAGGGAGCCAACGGCGGTGCGAAGCACATAGGGGGTGTGAGGTATGGGAGCCGACATTCTAGTTGTTTACAAAAAGAATTTTGAAGAGGTCCATGACCTTTCAATGGCCTCATTGAAAGCCGATTTGGATGGATTGAATGAAGAACGAGGCACATCATACGAACTTGTTCCTAGAGAAGCTGTGAAGAGATCCGATTTCGTTGGACGCGACCTCGTAATAGTTGTGGGTGGGGATGGAACTTTAACCTCAATCGCTCACAATGTTGATGCTGACACTCAAATTTTAGGGGTTAACAGCCACCCTATGGATGATGACCCAAACGGCTCATTTGGATTCTTTATGGGTAGTGATTCAACAACTTTTGCCAACGACCTACGAGCCGCTTTGGATGGCGAAGCAATTGTCAATTTATTGCCTAGATTATCAGCAGAAATTGTCACAACAAGTGGTAATCGAATCACTTGTGACCCGGCACTAAACGACCTCCTAATTGCAAATACACATCAGTATCAACCAAGCAGATATCGCCTCAAACGAGATGCTGATGACGTGCATGACAAAGTCGATTTGATGCAACGCTCTTCGGGTGTGTTATTCTCCACATTTGTAGGACAGGGGGCATGGTTCCGCCATATTTGTGTAATAGAAGGCATGAAATTCGACCCCGAAATGATTCATGACCATTACTTATATTGTGCACGAGATTTACCTCGGGATGAAAGAAGTGAAGATGGTTCTTACTTTGCATGGACAAACAAACCCACTGTAATTAATTCAGACATGCACAGAGGATTTTGTGTACCTGATGGTTGGGATGAGTGGCACTTCACCCGTGGCTCAACTGTAACCGTGTCTATTGACGGACCAAAACTGCAATTGCTCACTTTCCGCGAAAAATTGGTCGACAAACTCGCTCATTGGATTGAATGATTAGTAGATTACCAACTCAATCATCATCGCCACTGCCTTCATCAAGTTTATGTTCTAATTCTTGTAGTTCTGCAAGCATGTCTAATCGCTTCTGACTAATTCCACCTTCCGGGTCATCAGGATCTTCAGGTTCTTCGGATTCCTTTGCTTCCTCTGCTTCAAGAGCGATATTCAATTCCTCAATACGTGCACGCATTTCCTTACGAGCATTCATCCTAGCAGTTGAATCGGCTTCTTCTTTAATCCTCGCCTCAGCCTTGATTCTCTCCTTTTCAGCAGACTTCTTCTCTCCCTCGGCAGCATTCTTTTCTGCTTCCTTTTCCACCACTGATGCAGGGTCATATTTCAACTGCATATGTGGATATGGTATGTCAATATGTTCATCAATACACCTCTCAAGGACTCTGGTTAGAATCCAATCTCTAGCCACCCATTCATCTGAGTAATCACGAACCCAACAGTTGAGTCTGAACAATAGAGCTGAATCTAACATATCTCGGAAAAGTGCTGTAGGAGGGGGATTGTCAATAATGTAGTCACATTCCCGAACTACATCAAGCAACATCTGCTTAACGTGGGCTGGTTCCTCATCATACCCAACTCCAATGTTTAATCGCAAATTAACTCTTTTTGGTGTATCTTCTGGTCCACCCTTAGCGAAATTAATGACTTCCTTTCCACTGATACTTTTGTTTGGAATAACCACTTGATGGTCTTGGCTGGTCTTGATTTTTGTTGACATTATCCCTACATCAACCACCTTCCCAGTAACACCCATTACCGTTACTTTATCCCCAACTTCAAATGGCTTATCCATAACCATCATCATTCCTGACACCAAATTTGATGCGGTCTCCTTCAAAGCCATACCAACGACTAACGAAATGATTGTCGCTGAAGCAAGAATTCCTGTGATATCAATATTTAATTGGGCGAAAACGACCATCGCCGCTCCGACCCAAATGGCAATTTTCAGACCAGAGAAAACTAGTGATTCAACCCCTGCAAGATCCATATCTGCCCGTTTATTCAGATTTTCTATAACGAGAGGTACGAACACTTCAACTAATTGAACTGCGAAACGTGCGAACAGGTAAACCAGAATTATTAATATCAACTTAGCAAGCATCATGCTCTTTGATGAATCACCCTCAAAGACCCACATTATCGTGAACCAGAGCCCAGCCAGCACCACCCCTGCGTTGATGAGTGGTGTTGCAAGATCAAAAATAGTATCATCATATTTATTGTCACTTTTAGAAATCAACTTCATAACAGGGCCTTTGGCTATCAATTGGACACAAGCGCCTGCAATAATAGAGCCGGAAAGTCCGATTAATAATCGCACCCACCAATCCATTCCGTCTACTATCACCCAGTACTCTAGAGCCGCATCTACAAGAGTCATTGTTACCTCCATACCCTATTAGATGAAAAAGTGTCCTAATCAGAATTATCAAGTATTTTTAGAATATGAAATTTAAAATTTGGTGTTGTCCCGAAAAATTACTCGGATTCATCATCACTTTTGGCCACCAATTCTTCAGAGTTTTCTCCATTCTTAGAACCTAAAAAGTGGAA